>JAILIJ010000010.1 GCA_024695315.1 Bacteroidaceae bacterium | reverse complement strand
CTTCGGAACAGATTTCATTCATTTTTGAAATTACTTATCGTAAAATTTTAGAACGCTATTTATCCTCTAATATTCGTGAATACTCATCTGTAAACGTTCTGTAAGGCTTGTCAGGTATTTTTTTTGTTATTACACGTGATTTTTTTTCCATTTCATGATAGGAGATATTTTTTTTGTTATATATTTGCATTATCGAATTAGAGTAAATGCCATGAGAACACGCTCAGCAGTATTTTATGTTCGCAATGTCAGTTTGTCACGACACATGACAGAATGATTGTTCTATACAGACGATGGTAAAAACTAATGTCGGTCAAAGGAATGACAATTCTACACCTTAATATAATATATAAGGCAAAGGAAAGAAAAAAACTGACAGTCGAATGTCATAACATGACAGATAATCGTGGTTGGACTCTATTTTGATTAACACATAAGAGAGATTAATTAAAACATTATTATAAATACTTAAAACCTAAATTTATTATGGCAAATGAAAATGAACAGAAGGCACCTCAGATTCAGATTGAGGTAAAGCCAGAGATCGCAATGGGAACTTATGCTAATCTTGCAGTTGTTACTCACTCACAGAGCGAATTTGTACTTGATTTCGTATCTATGCTTCCAGGTATGCCAAAGGCAGAGGTTGCTTCTCGAGTAATCCTCGTACCAGAGCATGCTAAGCGTCTTCTTTTTGCTATTCAGGATAATATCCAGAAGTATGAAGCACAGTTTGGTCCTATCGAGCTTCCACAGCCAAAGGCAAAGCAGGAAGGTCCAAAGACTATCGCTCCTTTCAATATCAAGAAAGGTGACGCATAATTAAGGATTTTTTTCATAAAAATAATAAACCATGTTGCTTTTGAGTTTATCTTACTCTTTGCAACATGGTTTTTTTGTTTCTTTTGCTTAAATTTTACCAGATTGTAATCCAAAAGTCACTTTTTTGGTGTTAAAAAATCTTAAAATACAAATATTTTCGCTATCTTCTTAATTTTTATACTGCTGAATATATGCTGTTTGAATGAAAATTCGTACCTTTGCATCACTTTTTGGAGTAGTGCGCTCCTGTATGGGGGCAATGAGCATGTAAAAATCAGTATGATTATGTGAAGTAGAATGCTCAATCTTGCACGAAGAAAGCTCGAGTAGCTGCCACAAAGATGTTTTTTTATATTCTCACTGTAAGAAGAAGAGGAATGAATGACAGTGGTGGGCACTCGAATGTTAAGTTGCTTATAAATAATATTAATAATAAATTTAAAAGTAAAAAAACAAAATGCCTACTATTCAGCAATTAGTAAGAAAAGGTAGAAGTGTGCTTGTTGACAAGAGTAAGTCTCCAGCATTGGATTCTTGTCCACAGCGTCGTGGTGTTTGTGTACGTGTTTACACAACAACTCCTAAGAAGCCAAACTCTGCGATGAGAAAGGTCGCACGTGTTCGTTTGACAAACAAGAAGGAAGTTAACTCTTACATTCCAGGAGAGGGACACAACCTTCAGGAGCACTCAATCGTTCTTGTACGTGGTGGACGTGTTAAGGACCTTCCAGGTGTACGTTATCACATCATCCGTGGAGCTCTTGATACTGCAGGTGTTGCAAGCCGCACACAGCGTCGTTCTAAGTACGGAGCTAAGCGTCCTAAGGCAGGTGCTGCTAAGAAGTAATTCTGCTATCTTTTCAAAACAGACTAAAAAGTTATCTTATTAAACAAAAGATTTGATTTGTTGGAAATGCTAAGTAAGGTTGAGTAAATGTCCTGTTGAGGACGTTGAAGAACAAGATGCAAATGCAACCTCAGATCAACAAAAAATCAAAACAAAAAAATGAGAAAAGCTAAACCAAAGAAGCGTGTGATCCTTCCAGATCCAGTTTATGGCGATGTAAAGGTTACTAAGTTCGTTAACAACCTCATGTATGATGGAAAGAAGAGTATCGCTTACTCTATCTTCTACAATGCTTTGAAGGCTGTTGAAAACAAGATGAAGAATGAAGAGAAGTCTCCACTTGAGATTTGGAAGAAGGCTCTTGATAATGTGACTCCACAGGTTGAGGTTAAGTCTCGCCGTATTGGTGGTGCTACATTCCAGGTTCCAACAGAGATTCGTGCTGACCGTAAGGAGGCTATCTCTATGAAGAACATGATTGCGTTCGCTCGTAAGCGCTCTGGTAAGAGCATGGCTGACAAGCTCTCAGCTGAGATTATGGATGCTTTCAATGAGCAGGGTGGCGCATTCAAGCGTAAGGAAGATATGCACCGTATGGCTGAGGCTAACCGTGCGTTCGCTCATTTCCGCTTCTAAGAGTTAACACAAAATAATTTAATTGTAAATAGTAAATTCTAAATATGGCAAAGCAAGATTTGCACCTTACCCGTAACTTCGGAATCATGGCTCACATCGATGCTGGTAAGACTACTACATCTGAGCGTATCCTTTTCTATACAGGTAAGACTCATAAGATTGGTGAGGTACATGACGGTGGTGCAACAATGGACTGGATGGCCCAGGAGCAGGAGCGTGGTATCACTATCACATCTGCTGCTACAACAGCATACTGGACATGGAATGGTAACAAGTATAAGTTCAACTTGATTGACACTCCGGGACACGTTGACTTTACTGCTGAGGTAGAGCGCTCACTTCGTGTACTCGACGGCGCAGTTGCTACATACTGTGCAGTAGGTGGTGTTGAGCCACAGTCTGAGACTGTATGGCGTCAGGCTGACAAGTATAACGTTCCACGTATCGGTTATGTAAACAAGATGGACCGTTCTGGTGCTGACTTCTTCGAGGTTGTTCGTCAGATGAAGGACGTACTCGGAGCTAACCCAGTTCCAGTCGTTATTCCAATCGGTGCTGAAGAGAACTTCAAGGGTATCGTTGACCTTATTAAGATGAAGGGTATCATTTGGCACGATGAGACTCAGGGTGCAGAGTTCGATGTTATCGACATCCCTGCTGAGCTTCAGGCTGAGGCAGAAGAGTGGCGTAACAAGATGCTCGAGAGTGTAGCTGAGTTCGATGATGCTCTTATGGAGAAGTTCTTCGATGATCCATCTACAATTACTGAGGACGAGATTATGTCTGCTATCCGCAAGGCTACTTGTTCACTCGCAGCAACTCCAATGCTCTGTGGTTCTTCATTCAAGAATAAGGGTGTTCAGACTCTTCTCGACTATATCTGTGCATTCCTTCCTTCTCCACTCGATACAGAGAACGTTGTTGGTACAAACCCAACAACTAAGGACGAAGAGGATCGTAAGCCATCTGAGGATGAGAAGACTTCAGCTCTCGCATTCAAGATTGCTACAGACCCATACGTAGGACGTCTTACATTTATCCGTGTTTACTCAGGTAAGGTTGAGGCTGGTTCTTACATCTACAATACTCGTTCAGGTAAGAAGGAGCGTGTATCTCGTCTTTTCCAGATGCACTCTAACCACCAGAACCCAGTTGAGGTAATCGGTGCAGGTGATATCGGTGCTGTTGTTGGTCTTAAGGATATCCACACAGGTGATACACTTTGTGATGAGGATGCTCCAATCATTCTCGAGTCAATGGACTTCCCAGATCCAGTTATCGGTATCGCAGTTGAGCCTAAGACTCAGAAAGACCTCGATAAGCTTTCTCTCGGTCTCCAGAAGCTCGCTGAGGAGGACCCAACATTCACAGTTAAGACAGATGAGCAGTCAGGTCAGACAGTTATCTCTGGTATGGGTGAGCTTCACCTCGATATCATCATCGACCGTCTTAAGCGTGAGTTCAAGGTTGAGTGTAACCAGGGTAAGCCACAGGTTAACTACAAGGA
>JAILIJ010000336.1 GCA_024695315.1 Bacteroidaceae bacterium | reverse complement strand
TAATAAATCAGAGATGATTAAATATTTGTTCACCCAAAAATAAGATATATGAATACAATAAAGGTTTATGAGAAAGAGCATCCTTTCACGCTCACATATTTTTCAGTTCTCTTGTCGGTAATTATAATTCTTTGTGTTCTATTCGTAGACAATACTTTGAGAAGTGGGGTAGAGTTTTGGCTTGCTATATTGGCTATAGTTTTTTCTGCACCTGTGGCTCTTGCAGCTTTGTTTCAATTATTGATGATGATAAAGCGTTATGTTGATCTTTGTATATTTAAGAAGCCGGTTGCTGTAATAAAGGATGACGCCCTGTCTGTCTATTCAGAATTTGGAAAGAAATATAAGAGGATAGAGTGGAGAGACGTATCGAGTTTCAATACCTTGTCAGCAATTGAGAACGCTATTCAGCCTCAGTATAAGGATGAGGCAAAAGCAAAGTCACATTCTTTTTTCTTTGTCCATAGGGATGATTATATTGTGACAGAATATCTTGACATAGAAGAGCAGCAGTTTCTCAATCTTTTAGAGAAACATGTGAAATAATGTGATTCGAGTATGGAAGGTAGGTATCAAGTATGAGGGGCATGATCATAAAAATGTTTATCCAAACTATTTTGATGTATGAAAAGGAAAATGAGGGATACTCCAATTTTGGAGTTCCCTCACTTTTGTATATCTATATTCTGTTCTGGAATATGTAGCTATCTTATGTAAATAGCATGTCAGAATTTATAGAGAACAATTTCTCCTTTCTTGAGAGATTCTGGGACATCAATAATCCTCTGGTTAGCACTTCCGCGGAAGAGTAGGGAAATATCTCTCTGTGCTAGAATAAATGGACTATCTACAAGTACGTCAATAGTTTCCAGAAGTGGGCGGAAACGTTGATTGTTTACTACGGCTTCCCATTTATACCCTGTGAAGCACCAGATATTCCTATTGTTTTTCTTTATTTCACGTGCCAATTCTGTAACACCTTCAGCCTGGAAGAAAGGGTCTCCACCAGAGAAAGTTACATCGAAATTATTGTAGTCGATAACTTTTATCAAATCCTCAATAGAGGTCTCATTCCCTGCATTTATATCCCAAGATTCAGGATTGTGGCATCCCTCGCATTTGTGGTTACATCCGGAGAAATATATTGACGTTCTAAGTCCTGGTCCGTCAACTGTAGTGCCTTCTTTTATATCTATAACTCGTAACATATAATGTAGGATGAAAAAAGTGCCATTCAGCGTTCGTGTATGACGAGTCCGAATGGCACTTTCACTTTATCAATTAAAAAAAAAGATTTATTTGTGTACCACACGGTCATGCAATTCTGCAAGTTTACCAGAGTTCCAACGTTCTGTTGTACCTACCAAGTAGCCTGTAATACGCTGAAGAGTGTCTATATGTGTGCTGCCGCACTTAGGGCAAACCTTCAATCCTTGAGTAGCATCCTCATAACCACAGTTCATACAACGATTTCTGTTATGGTTGACAGAACCATATCCGATATTGTATTCATCCATGAGGTCAACGATGTTCATGATGGCCTGAGGATTGTGCGTAGCATCTCCGTCAATCTCAACGTAGAAGATGTGGCCACCACCAGTTAATGGGTGGTAAGGAGCTTCTACCTCTGCCTTATGACGTGGGCTACAGTGGTAGTATACAGGTACGTGGTTAGAGTTTGTATAGTAGTCCTTGTCTGTTACTCCAGGGATGATGCCAAACTTCTTCTTATCACCCTTAGTGAAGCGTCCTGAGAGACCTTCAGCTGGAGTAGCGAGTACTGAATAGTTGTGCTGGTATTTCTCGCTGAACTCGTTGACGCGATCTCGCATATAGTTCACGATTCTCAAACCAAGTTCTTGTGCCTTCTCGCTTTCTCCGTGGTGCTTACCTATAAGGGCGATAAGACATTCTGCTAATCCGATGAATCCAATACCCAATGTACCCTGATTGATAACAGAGTCGATGGTGTCGTTTTCATTCAGATTCTCGCTACCTACCCAAAGCTTAGACATAACTAGCTGGAACTGTTTTGCGAGTGCAGTCTTTTGGAATAAGAATCTCTCGTGTAACTGTTTTGCTGTAATTTGGAGCAGCTCGTCAAGGCGTGCGAAGAATGCGTTGATACGTGACTCCTCATTTTCTATGTTGTGTACCTCAAGAGCAAGTCCTACGATATTGATTGTTGAGAATGAGATGTTACCACGTCCTATACTTGTCTTCTCTCCGAAACGGTTCTCGAATACACGAGTACGACATCCCATAGTAGCGATTTCCCACTTGTAACGTTCTGGATCGTCAGCTCTCCATTTCTCATTATAGTTGTATGGAGTGTCGAGGTTTACGAAGTTAGGGAAGAAACGACGTGCTGTAACCTTACAAGCGAGGCAGTAAAGGTCATAGTTACGATCTTCTGGTAGATAGCTTATGCCTCTCTTTTTCTTCCAAATCTGGATAGGGAAGATGGCTGTAGCACCATTTCCTACACCCTCGTATGTTGATTCGAGCAGTTCACGGATTACACAACGTCCCTCGGCACTTGTATCTGTACCGTAGTTGATAGAACTGAAGACCACCTGATTACCACCACGTGAGTGTATGGTATTCATATTGTGGATGAAAGCCTCCATAGCCTGATGAACACGTCCTACAGTTCTGTTTATTGCATGTTGCTTAGCACGTTCCTTGCCTGTTAGTCCATCGAGTGGTGCTTTGATGTAGTCTGTTATCTCTGTATCGTATAGGTCAGTCAAATCCTGTCCTGTTATCTGTTCAATATATTTTACCTCCTCTACGTATGATGAACGTACGTATGGAGCCATGTAGAAGTCGAAAGCAGGGATAGCCTGTCCTCCGTGCATTTCGTTCTGTGCAGTCTCAAGTGAAATACAAGCTATGACGCTTGCAGTCTCGATACGCTTAGCTGGACGGCTTTCTCCGTGTCCAGCCATGAATCCTTCTTTGAGTATCTTGTCGAGAGGGTGCTGTACACAAGTAAGCGACTTTGTTGGGTAGTAATCCTTGTCGTGGATGTGTAGAAGGTTATTTTTAACAGCTTCTCTCACATCAGGTGACAGGAGATAGTCATCGACGAAAGGTTTTGTTGTCTCACTTGCGAATTTCATCATCATTCCCGCAGGTGAGTCTGCATTCATATTGGCATTCTCTCGGGTAACGTCGTTGCTCTTGGCGTCGATGATAGCTTGAAACATGTCACGTGTCTTTGCACGGCGTGCAATGCTTCTCTGGTCACGATAGGCAATGTATTTCTTGGCGACATCTTTTCTGGAACTTTTCATAAGTTCCAATTCAACGGCATCTTGTATGGCCTCTACATCCATCTGTTCCTTGCCGTTAGCACCGATACGGTCTGTGATACGCTGGATTAGGGCTTCGTCTTCTCCCTTATCGGTAGCCAGCATAGCCTTACGTATGGCCGCTTTGATTTTTTCCTCGTTATAGCCGACAATGCGACCATCACGTTTTTTTACTGTCTGAATCATAAGACTTTATTTCTTGTAGGTGAGATAATTAAATGATAAATGGTATAAGTTTTGTCAAACTATTGGTTGCAAAGATATAAAAGATAAAATACAATAACTAATATTTTTGAGTTTATTTTTATAAAAAAAAATACATTAAAATTAGACCGTATTTTTTCGATTATTACAAAGCCATATTATACAAGGCTTTGAGGCTTGTCGACTTGAACGAGGTTAATTTTATGGTCCAAAATCAAAGATGATTTTTTATAAAATTAGTCCCATTCTGAATTAGGAAAATTATGAATTAAGAATTAAGAATTGGTAGATTCAAAGCAAAAATTATTTATGTTTCGGAAGTAGATAGAACGATGTTTTGGGTTTATACGTTTTTACGGTTGTACGTATTTATTGTAGGACGCTTTTATGACAATTAGTAGTAAAAATCTTATTTCTTAACTCTTAATTCTTAACTCCCCCTTCACTTTTCCTGCAAGTTCGGCAAAGCCTCATTTGCATAATCTTGAGATAATTTCACTTAAATATCCATGTTGCACGTTTCCATAAGTATTCTAATGGGCCGTGGGTATGTGATCGCATCCACCAATGGCAAAAAGCGAGTTGGAGTAGAAAGAGTGAGGCTCCAAGACAGATACTGGCTGTAATGCCAAGTTGTAGGAAGAATCCCCAGTGGTAGAACAACATAGAGCCGACCATACTTTGCATAATATAATTTGTTAGGCTCATGCGTCCATAAGGAGCAAGTATCATCATCTTGTCTCTAAGACTCGTTTTGTAGTATGCGAATATGATGCCGGAGACGAGAATTAGCATGAACGAGAACTTATATAGAGAATTGATGATAAGTAGAATTTGACTAAGTAGAGCCTTATTAGTAATAAAGTTTGGTAGCATATTGCTCAGACCGTAAAGTGGGAAGAAGGCGATGAGTGCACCTGCTAAGATGTGTCCCCAAGCCTGATGATGCTCCTCGCGGAACAAGCCACGACGACCTATGAGCAGACCAAAGATGAAGAGTGCAGCAGTCTGGAACACGCGTGCATTTTCCCATGCCCATGCCAAACTTACTAATTGCCCTTCCCATAGGTTTACGCGTACCGTCTCTAAGAAAGTTCCTCCGCTTTGCACTTTGAATGTGGCACCCCAAAGTGCACCTGTAGGAAGAGTAGGAGGTAAGTAGTTGCTATCTGCCAGACATCGAACGATGAAATATAGTGCTAAAGGTTGGAACAGCAGAATGATGGCAAGTATGAATAATTTCTTGTCACTAAGTTTGCATACAAGTGGTAATACGAAACCTACGAGAGAATATAGTACTAGCACCTCGGCTGTGAAGAAAGCTGCGTTGAGGCATCCGAAAAGAAACAATAGAATCATGCGCCAGCAGAAACGTAGTCGAAAGTCACAACCACGGCGTTCCTGGTTGTCGTTCATGATAAAGAAACTGAAACCAAAAAGGAGGGCAAAGATAGCATATCCTTTTCCTCCGAACATGAAGAACATGCCGTCCCATATTGCTCTATCTGTAAAATTTAACCACGCACTCTGTCCTGATGTGTCAGGGAAAGAGTAGAAATTGAAATGTTCAATGCTGTGAAGCAAGATAATGCCCATAACGGCAAAACCACGAAGCACATCGGCTACATCTATACGATTATTAGTCTTTATTGATGACATGTTGTAAATTTGTTTTTATGCTTTATAAAATAATATCCTATTATGATTATAAAGGTAAGCATCTCACATAAAGGAGTTGCCAGCCATAGTCCTTTGAAACCAATAATGGATGGTAGAAGAATAAATGTTGGAATAGTAAAAATGTAACCGCGCAGCAACATAAATACTATTGCTGGACGCGCTTGCTCTATGGACTGGAAATATCCTATCATTACCAGGTTTAGTGTGAAGAACACGAAACTAAGGGCATATAAAGATAAACCTTCGGATACTATCTGCCATGAACGTATGCCTGGTTCAAGGAATAATGAAGAAAGATAGTCACTACTCAGTACTCCTAATGTAGTGATTAAAATACCAGATGCTGTGGCTACTATCATGGAAAGGCGGAAAGTGCGATGAATACGTTCTGCATTTCCTAATCCGTGGTTATAACTTATTATTGGCTGAGCAGATTGTGCAACGGCATTGCCTACCATAAAGACTAACGGAAGGAGGTAACATGCTACCGAGAATGCTGCCACTCCGTCTTCCTTTAGATAAGTCATAAACATGAAGTTGCCTACTATCATCATACATGACAAAGCCGTTTCGCCAAAGAAAGTAGAAGCTCCGATTTTTATCATATACTTAGCGTTTCTAACAGTAAGACGTATAGCCTTTTGGGTGAACTTTGGACGATAGATATGTATCTGGTGACTAAATCTTAATAGGTATATAATCATTAGTATGGCGGAAAGACAACTGGCTATGCTTGTTGCAATAGCAGCTCCTTTAATACCCATACCAAGAGGAAAAACAAATATATAGTCAAGGATGATGTTTGTTACCGAGTCGAAGATGCTAACTCCCATGGCATAGTTTGGAGCGCCATCCAGTCGTACAATAAACATTCCAATAAACATGATGACACATCCCAAAATGCCTGGCGAGCAGTAGCGCAGATAGTCGCTTACATAGGGAACCAGTTTTTCAGAACCTCCAAAAACTAACGTTACTTCATGTGGAAACATAACAAGAATGATCATTAGTATAGACATGAAAGCAAAAGGAATGGTCAGGGCCTGTGTTACGTTTATATTTGCCGCCTTCACATTTCCCTTTGAAAGATGGATGGCTGCAACTACACTTACTCCACTTGCAAACATAAGCGATACACCAGTTGTAATTAGAAAGATTGGCCCAACAATATTTATTGCGGCAAGTGCGTCACTACCTACACCTCGACCTACGAAGATGCCGTCGGCAACATTGAGAAGTGAGCCAAACAGCAGTCCCATAAGTGTAGGGATGAATAATTTAATGAACAGACGTGAAATCTTTGTTTGCCCGAAATCAATAGCGTCTCTTTCCATATATTTGAAATTTAAGTCTTGGAAGTAGTTAGAGGAAAGTTAAAAAGACAATATTTGTTACTGTAATAGTTCCGCGAACGTATTCGTCTATTTTTACTTCTTCTTTACTTCACTATTATCTCTTTTATTACTTCCCACAAGTGACGATTTGTCAAATTTGCGAAAGTAGAGTGTGTAATTTTGAAAATATTTTTGTAACAAAAAAGTGCTGGATAATATAGCGGGAGATTTTCTCGCCATCTTATCCAGCACCATTCCTTATGGTACCCTCCGATGAGCACGGTGCAAAGGTAGTGCAAACATGTTAAAATACAAAATTTCTTTTATGGTTATTTCTTTTTTTTATTACTTGATTATAGTTTTTAGGAAATTATCTGCTCCCAAAAATATAAGCGAAAAGTATCGAAAAGCATTGAAAAGTATCAAAAAGCATCGAAAAGCATTGAAAAGTATCGAAAAGCATATTTCCGCCAAACTCATGTTGTATCTTTGTGACGCATTTCAGAAGCAAAGTTCTTACGAACCTCATACGAAGGTAATACGAAGCGTTGCCGAAGAAATTAACAGGAAAAGTATGTCTTGGAGGTGATTTTGTCAGATTCTGATGGACAAATGGTAAAATCGATGGCACGAAAGATTTTAAGAGTTCTTGGAGATAAAAATCGATAATACTTTTGTGTTTTGTACGATTGTTTATGAAAAAAATAGTGCCTCTTTCACTTACTGTAAGTCCTTAAATTTTAGATTTGCTCATTGGCCGAAATGTTGTTGTCTAGCAAAAAAGAAATATATTTACATATATTTTCGTTTGCGGAATTATATTTTATTAAGAAAATATCATTATTTTTGCAATAGAAATGTCTGCAGACATAACAATCTGACATGGCTATTCTTCCAAAATCTGTAAATTTGAATAACAGAATCGACTCATTATACGAACCATACAATACTTTTTAAGCAAAAAACAATAACAAAAGTTTCGTAAGTTTGGCAAAGCCGCACTTGAAGAAAGTAAAAGAGACTTTATTAGTGAGTAATAAAGTAGTAAAAGAGACGAATAAAATTCGATAATCAAGATTTGTTCTTGGAACATTTTTCGAAGTAACCATCGTTCTTTTAACAACACTAAAACTTCACATTTAATACTCTAAAATGACTTTCAAACTTAAAACTCTAATATAAAACCGTTCTATGATTTTACCTACTATTACCACGGTAAGTGATTTATGGTCACTTCTCACGTCATTTGCTTTTCTAATAATGACATTCATCTTTGTTCTCTGTCCGCATCCATCGGATAGACAGTGGAAGCATTTCAATACTGCAGGTCATTATCTTATCTTTGCGTTTATTGTTATTGTAATAGCAAATATGATTCGCGCCTTTGTTCCGTCAGGTAACAATCAAAAGTTGACGAGCTCCATAGTCATGGTAATGGCAAGTTATCAGTCTATGCTGATAACAATGACCGCGATAGTATTTATGCAGCCTCAACGCGTAAAACGTAATGATATAGTTTTACAACTATTTATTATTACTATTACATCCTTATTTTTATTCTCGTGTGTAGGTCTTTCACAACGTGTGTGGAATATTGCTTTTTTTTCTTATGTGGTAGGATATATTGTGTTGTGTTCATTATACACTCGACTATTTATGAATACAAAACGGAGGTGTATTAAGGAACTTGAGAACTTTTATGATGAGGAGATGAGCTATAGAGTGCAATGGATTTCTCGTTTTTTCTACTTCGGATTAATGGTGGGTATAGTTGCATTATTTGCAGCCTTCATACCTGAGTTATCTAAGATTTTCGGAATACTTTACAGTTTCTTTTACGCTTATTTTTTGGTTTGCATGTTTCGTTATCAGTTTGAGGCTTCCTATTTGATAAGAGTCGTGGCTGATTCTGGTACAGAGTCTGTTATTGTGCATCTTGAGACTACAGAACCTGAAGAGGAAAATGTCGAGAGTGTTAATAAAGATTTTTTGTGTAAGGAGAAATTGCTCGAGAAAAATTTACAGACATGGGTTGAAAATAAACGTTATACTGATACTACTCAAAGTGTAAAGGAGATAGCTGAAGAGTTGGGTGTATCATATAATTTCCTGACATTTTATTTCGCTCAGACAGTTGGCGAACAATTTAGAATGTGGCGACGCTCACTACGAATAGAAGAGGCTAAACGTTTGTTGAAAGAAGAACCTGAATTATCTATTCCTGAGATAGGGGAGCAAGTGGGATATAATGACCGTGGTAATTTCTACCGCCATTTTACCCAATCTGTCGGTCTTACACCAACGGCATATAAGGAACAAATTGAAAAAGACAGATAGACATTAAGACTATGTTGTTTTTTTTACTTCTTGTTGTATAACTTCAATTATGTGTTGTTTTTTGACTTTTACGTTATTTTACAACATATAAAATCTCCATTTCATCGAATGAAAAGTGTATTTTTGTATGTTCAAAAAATAATAAGCTTAGTTCATCCATAATGTAAAAAGCTTACCAATACTATTGAACCAACTAATTTTTAGTATAAACGTCATAAATATGTATACTCATGAAGATAATGTGTTATCCATAAGCATTAGATATGTTAATTCTCCGTTATGTCTCCATATCTGAGAAAAGAATTACAGATGGAAAGAGATGTGAGTCAAACGGTAGAAATTCATATTTTTCCATAATGTCTCATTTTTTTTGAGACAAAGATATGCTAAAAATGAGACAATGTTACATCTGTTTTTCTTGTATGACAGATTCGGTATTCATACTTTTGTGACTATAAACGTAAAAATGTTCGATCTATAATAATTCAAAAACCTGTTATTGTAAACTATATGAAAAGTAAAATTGTTCTATTTATTCTGTTCCTTTTTTGTTTTACCATAAGGTCAATTAATGCCCAATCTACCAAGTATGACTCCCTGTACAGTAGACCAACCTATTATCCGGGCTTTACACTTGTTCATTCATGGCCAAACAATATGAGCTATTTTGTAAGAGCCGTCAATTCTCAG
>JAILIJ010000327.1 GCA_024695315.1 Bacteroidaceae bacterium | reverse complement strand
CCATCTGATAGGGTAAAGGCAGCTATCGAAGGCGCAATACAATGGATGAAAGATCACGCTATTGTGGATATGGTCTTGGAAACTTATGTGAATGACGAGGGTAAGCCGGACAAGAGATTGGTTCATAAAGTAGGTGCTCCGTTGTTATGGGCAAGATATTATGACCTGGAAAATGAAGAACCTATGTTTTGTGATAGGGACGGAATCCCGAAAAAGCATATAGAAGACATCGGCTACGAAAGACGTAACGGCTATTCTTGGCTAGGAGATAGCCCTAAGAAGATAATAAATATAAAGGTAAAATAAAAATAACGGATTGGTGATGATAACTATGCCAATCCGTTACTTTTCTTATTTGTTATTATTTCCGAAGGTAATTATATCTTTTAGTTCGTCATAGCTGAAACTTATTGTACTATTTCCTAATGCGTATGGTGCAATATCATAAGGATTGTACAAGAAACTTACAGAATCTTCACCAAGCATGAAGTTCTCGCTGATGAACATGTCGCTCATGTCAAGATATCCCATAGCCTGAAGGGAGTCAAGAGTACTTACTCCGTGATACTGCATAAGTCGTGAAGTTAGCATGTCTTTCATCTTTTGTCTGCAACTATCAACTATCAGTTCGTTAGTCGTGATTTGGGCTCCTGTTTCTTTGTTAAAGCATAAGATAGTTGTTGTGCTTGTGGGATGGGCTCCTCCACCGTAATAGTCTTCTGTAAGTACGTAATTTACGATCCCACTAATTCCGAATTCGAAATGTCCTTTCAGATGGTTATACCTTTCGAGATGGAATTCAGTATCTTCCTGTTTGTATGTCTTACAAAGATTATTGATGTAATCCTTCAAGGTAGTAGAAATATTGCTAGTGTCTACTTTTTCCAAAAAGGCGTCTTGTAGTGTTGCATTTATGGTGTTGGCTATGGTTTTGTATTCCTCGTTTTTGCCATTTGCAAATTCCATGTCAATGGATATGTCGTAAGGGCTTTTGATACTATCTTGTAAACGTATAAAATCCATTCCTTCCCATGTTGTGCTATTGTTACAACTGTTAAGTGTGAAAAAAAAAAGAGAAGAAGAGATATATAATGCTAATTTTCTATTCATTGAGTTGGTGTGATACGAAATCTTTATCCTAAATCTATAAATGTGGTATCCCCTATGTGAGGAATCCTTAAGTGGCCGCAAAGTTACGTCAAATTTGGTGTATTATCAAAAAAAAATCTTAATCATTCTTCTTATTCGATAAACTTTAGTTAATTTTGTCATCAAAAATAAAAATTTTATGCAAAATCAAGATAAAAAATCACGCAATTCTTTTGTTGACACAGGATTGTTAATCTCTATATGTGTATTTATTATAATGCTCATTAAGAGTGGACTATTTGGTTTTAGCTGGGCATCTATATTTTGGATATTGGCCGTTATTGTCTATTGGTTTCTTGTGTACATGAGCAAAAAACATGATAATAGAAAATTTCAAAATATAGCTACGATATGCTTTTTGACTATTTCAGTCTTTGTTTTCGCTAGTATTATGTTCTTTGATAAGAATGCTCGTCCTAAGATGCATGCTTTTGAAGGAGCTGCTATAGATACTGTAGCTGAAGAAGAAGAGTTTATTGTAGATGAGACACCTGATATTAGTGTTGTTGAAACGCCAGATACGACTGAGACTATCGACACAATTATGGCTGACTCCGTTGGTGGAGTCCTTAAAATAGAAATAGAGAATGAAGGAAATGGAGACCAGATAGAAGAAACAGAGATTGACAAGGACATTTCTTCTAATGAAACTGTAGAGGAGATTTTTTGATTTTACTCATCCATTTTCAAACCTCATTTTTTCTGATTTTTGAATCGTATATTAGAAAAAAATACTTATTACGTGCATTTTTATAGTTCGTAATAGTAGAAATACAGAGCTACGAGAGTAATCTGTATGATAAGAATGGCAGGCACTCCGTAAATGAACTTCTTATGCTGAGTTTTATGTCTCCAAACCTGCATTCCGAGTAATGCTCCAACGCTACCACCAAAAACGGCAAACCATAGAAGAGTAGCTTCTGAGATGCGCCATTTTTCATGTTTCGCTCTTAATTTATCATATCCGTAGAGGAAGAAAGTTATTATTGTAATAACGAGTAAATAGATAAGTATG
>JAILIJ010000315.1 GCA_024695315.1 Bacteroidaceae bacterium | reverse complement strand
ATAAGAAGAATCCTAAGTACAAGATGCGTCAGGGATGATTCTTTTGTATGAATAAGAAATAATATAAAGATATGGCAATAAGAATTGTTGGTGTAGACCTCCCTCAGAATAAGAGAGGTGAAATTGCGCTCACATACATTTATGGTATTGGCCGCAGCAGCTCAGCTAAGATTTTGGAAAAGGCTGGCGTAGACAAGGATTTGAAAGTTAAAGACTGGAATGATGAACAGGCTGGTAAGATCCGTGAGATTATCGGCGCTGAATATAAGGTAGAAGGTGATCTTCGCTCTGAAATCCAGCTCAACATCAAGCGTTTGATGGATATCGGTTGCTACCGTGGAATTCGTCACCGTCTTGGTCTTCCTGTACGTGGCCAGAGCACTAAGAACAATGCTCGTACTCGCAAGGGTAAGAAGAAAACAGTTGCAAACAAGAAAAAAGCTACTAAATAATTATAGCATATGGCAAAGAAAACAGCTTCTGCAAAGAAGAGAAATGTCAAGGTTGATGCTCAGGGACAGCTTCATGTTCACTCATCATTCAACAACATCATTGTTAGCCTTGCTAACAGCGAGGGTCAGGTTATCTCTTGGTCATCAGCAGGTAAGATGGGCTTCCGTGGCTCAAAGAAGAATACTCCTTACGCAGCTCAGATGGCAGCACAGGATTGTGCAAAGGTTGCTTATGACCTTGGCTTGAGAAAAGTTGTTGCTTACGTTAAGGGTCCAGGTAATGGTCGTGAGGCTGCAGTACGTGGATGTCACGGTGCAGGCATCGAGGTTTCTGAAATCATCGACGTTACTCCACTTCCACACAACGGTTGTCGCCCTCCTAAGAGAAGAAGAGTTTAATTTTATATTCTGCGATATCCCACAGCTCATTTTGCCGCATCTTTCCTTTCTGCGGCTGCTGCTGCGGGTCGTGGGGTACGCACTTTAAACAAAAAGAAAATATATGGCTAGATATATTGGACCAAAATCAAGAATCTCACGTCGTTTCGGCGAGGCTATCTTCGGCCCAGATAAGGTTCTTTCTAAGAGAAATTATCCTGCAGGTCAGCACGGAAATAACCGTCGTAAGAAGTCTTCAGAGTACGGTCTTATGCTTGCTGAGAAGCAGAAAGCTAAATATACTTATGGTGTTCTCGAGCGTCAGTTCCGTAACCTTTATGCTAAGGCTCAAAAGCAGTCTGGCGTAACAGGTGAGGTTTTACTTCAGCTCCTCGAATCACGTCTTGACAATGTAGTTTATCGTCTTGGTATTGCTCCAACACGTGCTGCTGCACGTCAGCTTGTTAGTCACAAGCACATTACAGTTGATGGCCAGGTTGTTAACATACCTTCATATGCTGTTATGCCAGGTCAAATTATTGCTGTACGTGAGAAGGCAAAGAGCCTTGAGGTAATTGAAGCATCACTTGCAGGTTTCAACCACAGCAAGTACCCTTGGATCGAATGGGATGAGACACAGAAGGCTGGTAAGTTTATTCACGTACCAGATCGTGCTGACATTCCAGAGAATATCAAGGAGCAGATGATTGTCGAGTTGTACTCTAAATAATAAATAAATCAATGGCGGTATTAGCATTTCAAAAACCAGAAAAAGTTATAATGCTGGAGGCTGACGACAAGTACGGAAAGTTTGAGTTCCGTCCTCTAGAGCCAGGTTTTGGTATTACCATCGGTAATGCCCTCCGACGCATTCTTCTATCATCTCTTGAGGGTTATGCAATCAACACTATACGTATTCAGGGTGTTGAGCATGAATTTGCATCTATTCCAGGAGTTAAAGAGGATGTAACCGGCATTATCTTGAATCTGAAGCAAGTTCGATTCAAGCAGTTACCAGATGGAGGAGACACAGAACGTGTATCAATCTCCGTTGAGAATTCAAGTGAGTTTAAGGCTGGAGATATCAACAAGTATCTCAGTGGGTTTGGAGTGTTAAATCCTGATTTGGTAATTTGTCATTTAGATCCTCAAGCAACTTTGGAGTTGGAGTTGAATATTAATAAGGGACGCGGTTATGTTCCTGCTGATGAGAACAGAGCTTATTGCAGGGAAATTAACGATCTCGCTATTGACTCTATCTACACTCCAATTCGCAACGTCAAGTATGCAATTGAAAACTATCGTGTAGGTCAAAAGACTGACTTCGATAAACTCATTCTTGAAATCACTACGGATGGCTCAATCCATCCAAAGGATGCACTCAAGGAAGCAGCGAAGATTCTTATCTACCACTTTATGTTGTTCTCAGATGAGAAGATTACTCTTGAGAATGCTGAAATGGAAGGTAACGAGGAATTTGATGAAGAGGTATTGCGTATGCGTCAGTTGCTTAAGACAAAGCTCGTTGATATGGATCTTTCAGTTCGTGCCCTCAACTGTTTGAAGGCTGCGGATGTTGATACTCTCGGCGATCTTGTGCAATTTAACAAAACTGATTTGCTTAAGTTCCGTAACTTTGGTAAGAAGTCACTCACAGAGCTTGACGACTTGCTTGAGAGCTTGAACCTTTCGTTCGGAACTGATATTTCTAAGTATAAATTAGACAAAGACTAAAAAATGAGACACAATAAGAAATTCAATCACCTCGGTCGTAAGAATTCTCACCGTGCTGCTATGCTTGCTAATATGGCAATCTCTCTTTTCGAGCACAAAAGAATTACAACTACGCTCCAGAAGGCAAAGGCTCTTCGCATTTATGTTGAGCCACTGATTACAAAGGCTAAGGAGGACACTACTGCTAATCGTCGTGTTGTGTTTAGCTATCTCCAAAATAAGGAGGCTATTAAGAATCTCTTCGGAGAAGTAGCTTCTAAGGTAGCTAACCGTCCAGGCGGTTATACTCGTATCATCAAGTTGGGTAAGCGTGCAAATGACGATGCTGATATGGCATTTATCGAGCTTGTTGACTTTGATGAGAACATGGCTAAGGCTGAAGTTAAGAAGACTCGTACACGTCGTTCTAAAAAGGCAGCTCCAAAGGCTGAAGCTACAGACGCAACAGTAGAAACTCCTGCTGAAACACCAGCAGAGTAATCAAAAACTTTATATTTTACGTTAAAGACTGTGTATCTTATGGTGCACAGTCTTTTTTTTTTATTATTATTTTTCTTGTTTTATATTTAATTTGTAAGTTTGTAGCCTAAATATTTATATACCTTTAATTATGAATAAAAACTTTACTTTTATCTTATCTATCTTTTTCTTAATTTGTCAAAGTATTTCAGCGCAGACAGAGTTACAAACATCTGACTTAAATAGTTTGTATAAGAGTACATCTTTTCGATCTGTTAGCGTACATGATCCATCAGTTGTTTATAATGATGCTGATGATTATTTTTATATATTTGGTTCTCATTATATAGGGGCAAAGTCAAAAGATTTACGTAATTGGACAGTCATAACAAATTATTATAATACTTCTTATGACAAAGCATTTAAGAAAAATACTCCGCGTACAGTAAAGAGAACTCTTAATGGAGTTACAGAAGAAGTCGATTTTCCATCATTTGATGCTGCAGCTTGGTGTGCTCATTATTATTCAAACCATAGTGGAGCGACAGAAGCATCTTGGGTAAGTGGAGACCAGTGGGCACCAGATTTAGTATGGAATCCAACCATGAATAAATGGTGCTATTATGTAAGTCTTAATGGCGATTTTTGGTCTTCTGTAATCGTTCTTATGACAAGTGATAATATCACAGGACCTTATACATATCAGGGACCAGTTGTTATGGGAGGTTTTATTGGGTCTAATACATCAGGTGAAAATACCAATAATATAGCTCCTCCTAGCTATAAAGAAAGTGATTTGGAGATTGTAATGGGTACTTTGTCATCACTTCCTTCGAAATATAATAAGGGCAATAGTAATGGTACTTATTGGCCAAATTGTATTGACCCATGTGTATTTTTTGATGAAGAAGGAGAATTATGGATGGCTTATGGCTCTTGGTCTGGTGGTATATTTATGATAAAACTTGATAAGACAACAGGACTTCGAGATTATACCTATACATTCCCAAATGTAAATGCAACAAGTGCCCAGTGTACGAGTGATGAATACTTTGGTAAAAAGATAGCAGGTGGGTATTACGTAAGTGGAGAAGGCCCATACATCCAGCATTTTGGTGAATATTATTATCTTTTTATGAGTTATGGCGGATTTGCCCCTGATGGTGGCTACGAAATGCGCGTTTTCCGCTCATCCTCACCAGATGGACCATATAAAGATGCAAATGGCGTTTCTGCGCTATTTACCGATGTAAATAGATGGATTCTTAACTATGGCCCTAATGCGTCTACAAACAGAGGAACGAAACTTATTGGCGCAATGAACAATTGGGGAACTATGACTACTGGAGAATGTGCCCAAGGGCATAATTCCGCATGTTCTGACGCCCAAGGTAGAAATTTCCTAGTTTGCCATACAAAGTTCAATAATGGAACTGTTGGCCATTCTGTTCGTAGTTATCAGCTTTTCTTAAATAAAAATGGATGGTTGGTAACTGCGCCATTCCAGTTTGCAGGAGAGACTGTAACCGACGATTCCATAGCAGCCGGTTGTCCATTCTCCAAGGACGAAATAATCGGAGAATACCACGTACTTTTACATCCTTATAAACTTTCCCATAATGATTTTGAAGAGGCAACTCCTGGACTAATTTGTTTGAATGAAGATGGAACTGTAACAGGCGACTATAAAGGAACTTGGTCTCTTACAGAAGGTACAGCCTATTTCAGTATTAAACTTGGTTCATCTACCTATAATGGAGTGATAGTTGAGCAGACTTTGGAAAATAATAAGTCTAAAGCGATAGCATTTACAACCGTATGTGACGTAAAGAATAATGCCAATAATGGAGTTCCTGTATGGGGATATAAACTTCAGCCAAAGTATGCCCTTTCTTTGAACTACCTCAATCATAAGTCAGATTGTTTCTCGGCTTCAAAATTCTTTAGTGTAAAGTCAAATATGGTTTTACAGTTTGACCCAGTAGAAAATGCAACCCTTACTTGGAAATCATCCAATCCAGAAGTTTTGTCAGATGATGGAAAGTTTAATCCTCAGCCAGAGTCTACGTCACTTACCATGACAGCACGTATGGAATGTGGAGATTACTATTGGGAAAGAGATTTTACAACAGTTTGTACAGCGGCATCCGAAATAAGTGGTGATCAGACTACTGGACTTGTCGCATACTACAATTTTGATTCAAAACCTACTTATAATTTATATAATTCTGAGCACGTAGCAACTTATGGAAGAGCGAAATCCTCTTCTTTGGTTCCATCATTAGAATCAGATCCGTATTATTCACGCTTTGGTTCAGTTGTTCATCAGTATTATGGAGCTCAGGGATCTAATAGTTTTGTAAGATTGCCAAATCCTCTTTACGGAGCATCGGAACTTGATGGCTTTACAGTCAGTCTTTGGGTAAACAGAACCGATGGAAGTAATTATTATGATGATATATGGTCATTTTTTAATTC
Source organism: Bacteroidaceae bacterium (assembly GCA_024695315.1). Classification (GTDB taxonomy): domain Bacteria; phylum Bacteroidota; class Bacteroidia; order Bacteroidales; family Bacteroidaceae; genus Minthosoma. The sequence goes on along the minus strand of JAILIJ010000315.1, from coordinate 1,366 downwards.
TACTTCAGCAACAGCCTCAGGAGCTCGTTTGTTCCTCACAGGAAACAGCTATATTGGCTATAATGACAACGGAGGTAATTGGTTTGACGTGAATAATCCAAATTCAGTTATCGTTTCAAGTATTGGGGAAGGAGAGTGGCATCTTGTTACATTTACATTCTCAAAAGAAAATGGGTATTCCCTTTATCTTGACGGCAAGGCCTACATTTCAAGTAAACTTGTTTATTCCGGTAGTGTAGAAAAGAGTTCTTTCGACTTCAGTCAAGTTGTCGACTTTGTTAAAAATACAAGATATTTTTACTTAGGATTTGGCTCTTTCTGGGGAAGTCTTGATGCTTATTTTGATGATTTGATGATCTATAATCGAGAGTTGACGGCAACAGATGTGAAAGGCTTGAATACGCGCCTAAATCTTGTTAACGATTTCTCTTCTGCGGCAGAAACTTCTATAGAAACCGTAGAAAGTGAAGAAATAAAATCCTCAAAAGGAATATATGATTTAACAGGACGAAAAGTTACCCTCCCACAAAAGGGAATTTATATTGTAAATGGTAAAAAAGTAAAATACTAATGTATTAATATACTAATTTCTTGTAAATTCGGATGTTACTACTGAAATGAACTTATCAGAGTAACATCCGTTTTTTTATAAAAACCATTTGTCTTATTTATATATCTATTCATATAGTCTTAATAAAATCGTATATAAAGACAGAGAAAAAAAGAAGAAAAGTCATTATAAATAATTTTTACGATTGCAAAGTCGAGATTACACTCCTTCGTATCGGATGTGTTAAAATGTTAAATTTTATGTTAAAACTTTTTTTGAGGGGGTAAAATGAGGCTGATATGCGTAATATTTACTACCTTGGAGCATTCATCTGACGATGCGTTTCAAGCTCCGATTCCTACTTGGAGGTGAGATAAATTTCAAACACTCGAAATCGATGCTCATCAGCAATGGAATTCGAAGCTGTTCCGAAGGGGATACGAATCGTTGTCGAAGGAGGTGGGGTAGAAAAGTACGTCTGTTTTGACGCACTTTTTTTGTGTTATATGATAAGTCCTAAAAAAATGAATAGAAAAATCTATAAATCGTCCAAATTTGCCTATACATCAAATACCTTTTATAAATATATCGTACCTTTATTCCTCTAAAAATACCTACATATCTATCCGAAAATAAGAAACATCTGGTTGAATTTGTGTTGATATATATTTAGGTAGAATACTAAATTATGATAAAGAAAGAACTAAAAAAGTTTTTTTTATAAATGTTTAAGAATAGATATTTTACAAAAATTTGCTTTTGTTAACAATAATTGTAAAATCCACTTAGCAAAGTAACGTTTTGTATTTAAAAGCT
>JAILIJ010000290.1 GCA_024695315.1 Bacteroidaceae bacterium | reverse complement strand
GCTGTGGAAATGTTTGGTAGGACCAACAACGAACAAATTGGTCTTTCTGCAAAAGTAGGAGCACGTCTTGGGAAATTTTTCTGGAGAGCAAATATGACTCTTATAGATTATGCAGATTACAAAGTACCTACAGATAGCATTCAATATTATTCCTATTGGATAAAGTTGGACAATCAAAGGCTTAGAAATACTGCTGGTTTGGAACGCGACGGAAGTATGATGTTTGGATATGCAGGTTACAATTTCCATACTGATCTGAAGATTTCTGATAGCTATTCAAAAAGCGGATTCTTCGCTAATGCCCACGGATTAGAGGTACGACTCTCAGATATTGATTATGACCATTCTCGACGAGATATTGACCTTCCTTACCAATGGGTCAACCACTTGAAGGTAGCAAGCCATACATCATGGATTATGGAGGGCAGAAATATTGATTTGAATTTGGCTTATCAAAATAACCTAAGAGAGGAACTTTCTGAACCAGTTAGCCATGGTTATATGCCTACTCCAGAAAACTCTAAAGAAAGACGCTTCAATAAGAGTACATACACAGCAGGTCTAACACTTAGACAAGAAATTGAGAACCACACTCTTCAGGGAGGTTTAAGCGGCGAGTATCAAAATAATAGACGTGATGGATGGGGATTTATTATTCCTGACTTCGAAACGGCCTTATTGGGTGTTTATTTGATGGACCGTTGGGATATGAGGGAAAATCTCATCCTTAATGCTGGCATGAGATTTGACTATGCTCATACGCATATATACGACTATCAAGATTGGTACAAGACGCCTATTAACGGAGATTCTGTCTATGTGGAACGCTCTCAGAACCTGAGTAGAAATTTCACAAGTGTAACATGGTCTGCAGGTGTCAACTACTCCCTTGGAGCTTGGATTATGAAAGCTAACATAGGAAAAAGTTTTCGTGTACCTATTCCTAAAGAACTGGGTGCAAACGGCGTAAACTACCATATATTCAGATACGAGAAAGGAAATGCACACCTCGATCCAGAGGAGTCGTACCAATTAGATGCGACAATAAGTTGGGCAAATAAATCGGTAGAAATTACAGTAGAACCGTATCTTAACTATTTTCCTAATTATATATATCTGAATCCTACATCTCAATATGTAGAAGGACTTCAGTTATATAGCTATACACAGGCGGAGGTACTTAGATATGGTCTTGAAGCTCAACTGACATGGAAAATGTCGCGCCGCTGGGAAATGAATGTGCAAGGAGAATATCTATATGCTCGACAGCAGTCTGGCGACAAAAAAGGGTATACACTCCCCTTCTCTACACCATGGTCAACAGATGCAGGCATAAAATATGCTTTTGGAAAACAAGGCGATGGGTTTGCCAAATTGGCTGTACATATTGTAGGACGCCAAGATGAGATTGTGCCTCCCGAGAAACCTACAGACGGATATTGGACACTTAACTTTTCTGCAGGTAAGAGTTTAAATATCCACAATAAAAAAATTAATGTAGCTTTTCATGCAGATAATTTGCTTGATAAACGCTATTATGATCACACCAGTTACTATCGCCTAATTGATGTGCCAGAACCGGGACGTAACTTTTCCTGTAAAGTTAGTTACCAGTTCTAATTTCTATTATTCGTGTCGTAAATAGGCACTTATGCGCAATTGTCTGAAAGAATATTAACATATTTCATAAAATTATGACGTATACATTTCTTTCACACAATTTTAACGCAAATTATTTCGCCTGGTTTACGCATAGAGTAATATGAGATAATTTTATTTTTAACTTTTAAACAAAACAAAAAAAATGAAAAATATTAAGTTAATGAGTCTTTTTATGGCTCTCGTATGTGCATTCTCTTTCGTTTTAACTTCTTGTGGTGACGATGATGACGAAACCGTTGCAGCTCCAACTGTTTCTGTAACTGAAGCTAATATTGAAGGCGAAGAATTATGTGTTCAGGGCGACATTGTTGCTGCAGGAAAGACAGCTTCTATCGTTATCAATATATACGATGCTGCAGGACAAACTCTTAAGGTATCAAAGAATGTTACAGACAGTAAATATATTGGCGTACTCAATATAGATGGTTTCCACGTTCACGTTGATATTGCTGAAAAGGGCGTAGCTGAAGGTGACCTTCTTAAGTTGACAGTTGCTGATGCTCTCGGAAATAGCACGTCTGCTCAGAAGAGTATTACTGCTGAAGAGGAAGAAGAGGAAGAAGATCACGATCACGAATAATAATTATCATATATGACTAAGAAAATCTTATCATTATCTTTTCTGCTGTGCGCACTTTGTGCGTGCAGCAGTTCTGATGACGAGGACAAAGACATGACTGCTCCCGTCATTTCAGACGAGGACGAATTAGTAAATCCTATTGATTGTCAGGCTTACAAAAGAGGAACTACAATTCCGGTTCATTATATTTTTACGGACAATATAGAATTGGGATCATTCAACATCGAGATTCACAATAATTTTGACCACCATACACATAGTACCTCATCCGTGGAATGCGAAATGGACGAAAAAAAAGAAGCTGTAAATCCTTGGGTATTTAATCAAGATTATTCCATTCCTAAAGGACTTACAAACTATGCACCAACAATCAATATTCAGATTCCTGATGATATTGATGTCGGAGATTATCATTTTATGATTCGTCTCACAGATTGTGCAGGATGGCAACAACTTAGAGCTGTTTCAATAAAGATTACGGAATGATAATATTAAAATAAAATCTCCTTCTTTGACAAATAGTTTTCAATTTTTGTTAAAGAAGGAGATTTATTATATATAAATTATTCTTTTCGACTAAAATAAACAGAATCCACGACTCTATCAAGAATTACGCTATCAAGTAACGGATTATTTACCTTTTTAATTTTTAACGTTGCTAAAACCGAATCTCCACTTTTCTCTGCAATTTCTGTATCTTTCATAAAATAATTCAAATTTATCAACATTAATATCTTTGAATCTTCAAGATACGTAACATGTTGTTTTTGAATTAGTATAGAATCTTGAACAACATTAGCAAAATACAATATATTTGTTGGATAACCTCCAATTCTCCTATTCTTAACCTCACGGAGTAAGGTTACACTATCACCACTTATTAATCTATCCAATTTTGCTTCCTCCGTTGCTATTTCTAAATCCCCTTCATATGGGTAAAAATCTTTTACAATATAGAACCAATAAGGCGAATCGTCATCATAAATATGTATACAATTATCAAATGCCTCAAGTCCATGCCATTCTTGAGAGCTATATATCCAACCCTTTGGTAATCTTATAGAAAAGAGTTCATTTTCATAGGATACTGGATAATGATCTTCTATTGACGTATCTTTCTCCCGTGAGTTAGAGCATGCTACATTTGTAAGAATAATAGATAAAAAAGCAACTCCTGCCATTATTCTCATCCCAGAAATAGATGTGTTGATTTTGCTTATCAAAGTTTTAATCATGTTCTCCCTTTTCACATAATATTTATAAATTTATGTATCAAATTGAAATTTCACGAAAAAGAATGCTTATTTAGGTGGGCGGATATTATTAAAAATATCAAATAAATTCGTTCGAATAAATTACAACATACGCATTTGACTTATCGTATTAAACAAAAAAAGTGTGTCATTTTGAACGTACTTTTCTACCCCACCTCCTTCGGCAACGCTTCGTATTCCCTTCGGAACAGCTTCGAATTCCATTGCTAATGAGTATCGATTTCTTGTACTTAAAAATTTTGCCTCATCCCCTTTAGATTCGGAGTTTGACGCGCACCGTCAGATGAATGTTCAAATATAGTATAATATTTATTATTTTGCGAATTTTAATACCCACAAAAAAGATTTTAACATAAAATTTAACATTTTAACACTTTCAATTAGAACAACTGTAATCTCAACATTACAATAACAAACAATTAAGAATAAAGACTTATCTTATTTTTTTGCAAATCAATTAAAGAATAAATAAAATAAAAAAAGGTAAGGGAGTTCTCCTTACCTTATAATATATAGAAAATTATATTCAATTCTTATTTTTTCACAAGGCAAGCATCAAGTCCTTTAATAATGGCCTCTTTATTAAGATTTTGACCAATAAACACGATTTTTTGCATACGATCGCCATATTTCTCATCCCAATCACGACGTAATCCTGGTTCTGCCGCCATAAGACGTTCAAGTTCATCCTTAGGCATAGTTGCGTACCATTGTCCTGCCTTACTTATCTTTACTTGTTTTCCTGCCTGTTCAAAGATATAACACATTTCCATTTCATCGTGGAAATAGCATAATCCCTTTGTACGTATAATACCCTTAGGCCAGTTTACTCCAACAAACT
>JAILIJ010000285.1 GCA_024695315.1 Bacteroidaceae bacterium | reverse complement strand
AGTCCGGCGTGTTCAAGCCGGTGTATCTCCTGATGGGGGAGGAACCCTATTACCCGGAACTCCTGTGCCAGGCCATCATCGACAACTGTCTGCAGGACTGGGAGAAGGATTTCAACGAGATGTTCAAGAGAGCAGTAGCCGGTGGCTATGCTATCCCAGCTTTCAACTTCAACACAATGGAGCAGATGCAGGCTATCGTTATGGCTGCTGTTGAAACTAAGTCTCCAGTTATTATGCAGGTTTCTAAGGGTGCACGTAACTATGCTAACGGCACAATCCTCCGTAACCTCGCTAAGGGTGCTGTTGAGTACGCTAAGGAACTCGGTTGCGAAGCTCCAGAAATCGTTCTTCACCTTGACCACGGAGATTCTTTCGAACTCTGCAAGGATTGTATCGACAACGGTTTCTCTTCTGTAATGATCGACGGTTCTTCACTTCCATACGAGGAGAACGTTGCTCTCGCTAAGAAGGTTGTTGACTACGCTCACCAGTTCGACGTAACAGTTGAGGCTGAGCTCGGTGTACTCGCAGGTGTTGAGGACGAAGTTGCTGCTGCTGAGTCTCACTACACTAAGCCAGAAGAGGTTATCGACTTCGCTACACGCACAGGTTGTGACTCTCTCGCTATCTCTATCGGTACTTCTCACGGTGCACACAAGTTCACTCCAGAGCAGTGCACACTCGTAAACGGCGTACTCGTTCCACCACCATTGGCATTCGACGTACTCGCTGAGATCGAAAAGAAGCTTCCTGGATTCCCAATAGTACTCCACGGTTCTTCTTCAGTTCCACAGGATGAGGTTGCTACTATCAACAAGTACGGCGGTAAGCTCGAGGCTGCAATCGGTATTCCAGAGGAGCAGCTCCGCAAGGCTTCTAAGTCTGCTGTATGTAAGATCAACATCGACTCAGACTCTCGTCTCGCTATGACTGCTGCTATCCGTAAGTACATGGCTGAGAACCCATCTCACTTCGACCCACGTCAGTACCTCAAGCCTGCTCGTGAGAACATGAAGAAGATGTACATCCACAAGATTGTGAACGTACTCGGTTCTGACGGTAAGCTCGCTTGCGCTAACAAGTAATCTATAACAATAGATATCTTCAGGTGTCTTTCCACACAGGAAAGACACCTTTTTTTTGCTTATACATTTATTAAGTATATAATTCATCATTCCTGATACGCTATTTCATTTTTATTATATATATTTGCAATGAAATCAATATTGATTGTAAAAATGAAAATAGTAATACTCGACGGATATACAGTAACACAAAATGACCTTGATTGGTCAGAACTAGAAAAAATCGCAGACATTGAGGTGTACGAAAGAACTGCACCCGATGAAATTGTCCAAAGATGTAAAGGGGCGGAAATGGTCCTCACAAACAAAGTTGTACTCGACGCAGCAACACTTAACTTGCTTCCACGTCTTATGTACATTGGTGTTTTAGCCACAGGGTACAATGTCGTAGACCTAGAAGCTGCTACAAAACAAAACATCATTGTCACCAACATTCCATCATACAGCACGGAAAGTGTGGCACAGATGGCTTTCAGTCACATACTAAACATCGTAAACAGAGTTGACCACTACGCCAACGCAAACAGAACTGGGAAATGGACATCTTCTCCAGACTTCTGCTATCTCGACCATAATCTTTTCGAATTAGCAGGTAAAAAAATAGGCATTGTCGGATTCGGTAACACAGGACAGGCTACGGCAAAAATTGCACTTGCTTTCGGAATGAATGTACTCGCTTACACTTCTAAAAACGAAAAAGACCTTCCCGAAGGAGTAAAAAAAGTAAGCATGGACGAGCTTTTCAAAGATGCAGACATTATAAGTCTACATTGCCCACTTAACGAAGCTACAAAACACTTGGTTAATGCTGACAGACTGGCAACTATGAAACCAAGTGCTATACTAATCAATACAGGACGTGGACCACTCGTCAACGAAAATGATGTTGCAGCTGCACTCAATAACAACAAACTTGCTGCCTACGGAGCAGATGTACTCACCAAAGAACCTGCAGACGCAGGCAATCCGCTGCTTGGCGCAAAGAACTGTTTCCTAACACCACACATAGCATGGGCTACACGAGAAGCGCGCCAACGTTTGATAAGCATCTGCGCCAACAATATAAAAGCGTTCATAAAAGGAGAACCGGAAAACCAAGTGAATGCGGAGTAAAGTTCTCAAAAAGAATATAACAGAAGACCCACCTTGTTCAGGTGGGTCTTCTGTTATATTATACATATACCATAAAGGTACATATACATACTCTTAAATATCATCCTCTGTAGTTGCACCACGTACACGAGAAAGCGTCTCTGGAGTCATCTGAAGATAAGAAGCTACATTATGAAGCGGTGCACGGCGCACAATATCAGGATTTTCCTTGAGAGTTCTCAAATAACGCTCCTTAGCACTTTCAAAGCGAATAACATCTGCCTTCTGCTGAGAAATGATAAGTGATCGCTGCTCAATGGCAAAGATAAGCTGACAGAACTCATACGACTGACTTGCCAATTCGAATAGCTCATCATGCGGAATACCATATATGACACTTGGCTCCAACATGACAATTGCAATCTTAGAAGGTTGACGCTGGAAGAAACTCTCGATACAGATAACCATATCACCCTCATGTGCTATGTATTCTGACACAGTGAGCTTACCCTTACGATAATACTGAAGGACCAGTCCCCTTTCTACATAATACATATAATCACAAACATCTCCTTCCATAAGGGCGTGTGAACCTCTAAGGAGTTTTCGTGGTAAAAGAATCTCTGCAAACTTTTCGAGATTCTCAGGACTTAAGGCTACATTATAGCTGCGACATATCTCGCGTGCTACATCTCGTTTTTTTTCCATAATCTTAGTCTTAGAAATAATTAAAGTAGTATTGTTTTATTTTTTATATTGTAAACTTTGTAGAATAATCGCGATTTCCAAATATCATGCTACCTACACGCACCATAGTACTATGCTCATACTGTGCTATCATATAATCCCCACTCATACCCATAGAGAGTTCCTTAAAACTGTCATCATCCGCAAAGAACTCCTTTTTAACATTACAGAATGTATCATAGGCAAGCCTAAACTCTCTATGAATCTGATCGTCATCGTCAGTATTAGTGGCCATACACATAACACCAACAATATGTATTCCTGTCATATCTTTCCATTCACCTGCAGCCAAGACATCAACCAGTTCTTGAGGAGTAAAACCGAACTTCGTTTCTTCTTGTGCCACATGAAGCTGAAGCAAACAGTTTACTACCCTTCCGTTCTTTAGAGCCTGTTTATTTATCTCCTTCAAAAGCTTCATGGAATCAACTGCATGAATAAGACTTATAAATGGCGTTATGTACTTTACTTTGTTAGTTTGCAAATGACCTATAAAATGCCATTCAATGTCCTTTGGCAAGGCATCATACTTTGCAACTAACTCTTGTACATGACTTTCGCCAAATATGCGCTGTCCAGCATTGTATGCTTCCAAAAGTTCAGATACAGGATGATATTTTGACACTGCTACCAGTTCCACACCATCCTTCAAACTGGACCTAACCTTGTTCAAATTCTGGCTTATCATCTTTTCCAGGTTTTGTAGTATATGGGAACACATCAAGGATATTGGTTTCATTAACAGCTGCTATCTCATAATCTACCATAGATCCCTTCATGCCCTCATCAAAATAACGTATGGCCTCACGCAGATCACCTGCTTGTACCAGAATGTTCTGTGAAGACTTCTTCTCCTGCTGTGTCTTTTCGTCAAGTGTAACAAACATACACTTCACCTTAAACCACTTATCAGCACTATCTAGCTCACAAGGAAACATCTCAGCATAACGTGCCTTCTTAATATCCATCACCTCTACTTCACCGCTACAATATGGAGACACCTCCTCAATAATCCTCGCCTCTGCTTCTGTAAAGTTTAGCGCATCAACCAAATATACCTCAGGAACCTTCTTCGGCATATCACTTCCTTCCACCTGCTTTTCAAGCTTCACTTTACATTCGAACCATCCATTAATAATCATATAATTTTATTTTATATATTGACAAAAATATACTATGCCTTATAATTCTACATTTCAAAAACACAGTAATTAACATGCAAATATATAAAATAACTTGATATGTTTATATTTTTATGACGATTTTCACCATTTTTTTTGAAAACTTTTACGAAATTTGCATGTAATTTAGTCAAAGAAAGTTAAAAAGACAATAATATTGACGCAAAACATTAAAATTATGAACAATTCATTTCGCTGTGCCTTATTGGCAATGCTCATTTCTCTTCCGGTAATGGCAGAGAATGAAGAAAAAGAGAGTATCAACACACAATCCCCAAACGAAGAGAACACATTTAGCACAGACGCTGATGAGCCATCAGGATTCGTAACTGAACTTATCAACGAAAATCTCGAGGCGTCATTCAATGCAAAGAATAGCTCTACACTTAATGACGACTCTAACATTCCATACAGCCGCGACCTAAAAGATTATGCTTCTGCACCTAAGTTCGGAGGATATGCCATTGGCAAATATTCATACTCTGACAAGGATGGTGCAAAAGGCGGTAGTGGATTCTCACAGCGTCTCATACGCTTATATGTAGACGGAACAATCTTGAATGATTTCAAGTACCGCATCCAGATTCAGACAAACAACAATAGTTTCCACATGAAGGACGTGTTCATCGAGTGGCAGAAATATAAATTTGCCATGATTAAGGTTGGACAGTTCAAACGTGCTTTCGGTTTTGAAAACCCTATGAACCCATGGGACATCTCAACAGGTGACTATTCTTATTTCACAAAAAAAATGACTGGCGACTACATGGGTGACTCATGGAGCGGCGGTGGTCGTGACCAGGGTATCCAGTTACAGGGTGACTTCCTCAAGGTTGGTGACGACAACCACAACCTCATCCACTATCAGGTAGGCATGTGGAATGGTGAAGGTATCAACAAGAGCGATGCAGACGGAAAGAAAGACTACATCGGAACAATCCAGTTCCAGCCAGTAAAAGGGCTCGTTATTGGCGCATTTGGATGGACTGGAGAATGTGGTGGAGAGCAACGCGACCGCTATGCCTTCGGTGTAAAATACAACGGAGAAAATGGTTTGACTGTTCGCGGAGAATGGGGTCATAGCCACTACACAACTCGCAATGACGATGCATGGTATGTTGTTGTTGGACAACCTATCAACGATTGGTTCAAGTTGTCAGCACAATACCAGACATATCGCAGCGGTAAATCATGGCGTACAGCACAATGCACATACTCAATCATTCCTGAGTTCCAGCTTCACAAGAACTTGAAACTTCAGATTCAATACAACTTCAACGATTTCCGTGCATCAACAGACAAGCACTACAACGAGATTTGGGCAGAGACTTATTTCCGTTTCTAAACCGAAATCTATCAACATAAGAATTTAACTAGGAGTTAATGGACTATCAAAAAATCCATTAACTCCTTTTCTTTTTTCTGTCGACTATCGATAACGGCGTTTGAGCAGTGTTTGAGCAGTGCTTAAGAAGTTATAATTTTTGAAAAATGCGAGATGTTTCTTTGAGATAAGCTATGATTAGGCATTTTAAGATTGATAATTATTTCATTTAAGCGCATAAATTCATGTAGGCTTCAGAAAAAATTAATCTATTATTTTGGATAAGTTTTCGAAATCGCGGCGTGGTATGGTTGTACCACAGTGTGGTACGACCATACCACAGCGCTATTTGAAGTATTTTTCAGTATTAAGCAGAGAATAACCCTGCAGAAAAAAATCTTCTGCTTTGATGAATAAAATGTTCTACAAAGTACCGCTAAAAGTTCAAAGTTTTAGCATATAGTAATATAAAAAGTGAAAAATGATTTAAGTTTCGGAAGTAATTAGAAAGCAGTTAAAACGAAGTTAAATTGTACTAAAAAATGATAGTCGAGGAAGAAAAAATACAATGAACAAATTTCCGAAAGCCAACGTATCTAATATTGGGGCAAAACAAATAAAAAAAATTTATTTAGAGTTATTATGCATTAAGGGATGCCAAAAGTCAAAACGGCAAAAATATTGCTGACATTTTGAAAGTATAAATATTACCCTATTGACTTTTGATGCACCCTCAAAAATAAAAGACATTACTCATCTCATTGAACCATCTACTTGACAAGTATATTTCGGTTCGTTCCGTTACTCTTAACCACATATACACCGGCAGGAAGAGCAACATTTCCCTCTACATCGCCAGCAACAAGAACACCACCAACAGTATAAATATCCGCAGCAGCACCTATCACGCTAATACCATCAACCGTAGCACGAACCTTTATATCAGCCTTAGCAATATCGTCAATGGGCACTATCTCATCGCCATCCTCGACAATTTTACTAAAACGGTCCCATACAGGGTGATTAGAATATTCAAGATATGAACCTTTTGGAACGAATAAAATACCATTGTAAGTGCTTTTATCAAATGCTTCATATTCAATATTTATAGGTACATTAGTATGAATGCAAACATATGGGAACAAAAAAGTGCGGTGTACGATGTCCGTCCCGCAACTCAAGACATTATCACGACTATATGAAGTCCTGATAGTCAAAGTCATCTATGATAAATGTTGAGATATAAACTACATTACTTAGGGACTCTACATTTTCAAACGGACAACGCATTATATATCTTTCACCATATCATTGTTAGGGGTAGGTTTAAGATTTGGACAAAATAAATATTATTTAACAAAATTGCAAATAAAAACTGAAATATTTTTCCTTTTTCATACAGAAAAATCACAAAACGCTCTAAAAAGTAAATCACAAGATTCCCATTCTTTCCTTTCTTTATCGTGTTCAGACATAATTCAACATTCCGACACATAAATTTCGCGATATTTGAATTATACGAAGAAATAAAGACATGCAATAAAATTGCACATCTTTATTTTTTTCAGAATAGAATAATATGTTTCACTTTGTCGATTATGCACAAAGTATTATGTTTTCACTTGTCTTCATTCCACGCTTTCTTTTGCGTAATTGAATATCGGTTGAGACCATAGTTATGTGGTAAAAAATGCTACGTAACTATATACTATAAATCATGAACAATAAAGCATTTTGCAAAACCACAGGTCTGTGGTGAGCAAAAAATATAATACCCTCCGTCGTGGCTTTTACTTCCTCTAATATTTGTCCATTGTAAGGATGTATGATATGTGCAATCGTATCTCCAGGCACCACTCTACTTCCGACTCTTTGAACTCTATATAATATACCAGCATGACCAGCTTTGATATGTTGCAGTTCCCCCTCATCCGCTATAATCGACCTATAATCAATAGCTATAGATTTATGATGTATTATTTTTGTTCTGCTCATCATTCGAAGAATAGCATCTATAGTCGTCTCGCTGTTTTCAATATCAATTTGATCTGTTTGTCCAGCGTACACAGAGAAAGCCTTCGTGTTCCATAGTTGCCAATTATAGTTAAGTAGTGTGGTATCAAAAGGCCTAGGCTCACAAGTCGTTACAAATTTCATGCCAAACAGACAAGCCGTATCAATATCCTCATATCCCGTTCTGAGCATTCTTACGTGAGGAACAAAATTTCCTGGCACGTAGAAGCTGGCAAGTTGTATTCCATATTTATATTCTATGAGAGTATTGAAAATGGCCGCAGCAATGCGTTGTGTTGTTTCTCCTTGGTCGTAGCCCGGAAACATACGATTGATATCCGTATTGTCCATAGCCCAGAATCGCCTACTAACATTCATTGAAAAAGGGTTACATGATGGGATAACCAGTATGCATTTCCCTTCCGTTATATCCCCACACTGTTCCAAGACAGTCAGTCTTTTTACAATTTGCGAGCAAATATACTGTTGCTGCACCTCATCACCTCGCATAGCTCCAACAATGGCGAGTGTTTTTTCTCCACTTCCAAACTTGTATCCTGAAATACGGAACTTGTCTCTGTATGGTGAAGTCATTTCGAAAATTGTCTCAATCCTCATATTTCCTCGTAATTATATATTCGTGCCATGAGTGACCCTTCGTAAACAATAGGATAAGCACGTATTGTGAATAAATATCCTCTTTGGGGTGATGTTACCGTACTGAGGACTTTTCCTTTCAGTGGGTCAACAATCAATCCTATAGTCTCCCCCTTATCTACTTCTACACCGCATTTTAATTCCGTAAGAAAAACTCCCGACGTTTCTGCGTTTAGAAAGCTAACCTGATTTCCTTTACATATCAATGGTGGAGTTATATCCGGCATCTTCCTATCACTCCACATCCCCATACTTTGCATCAAGTTCAATATTCCACCCACCAGTCTTCTACACATTTTATGATTGATACGTTGTCCGACTCCCATTTCCACCACTAAACAAGGAGTTCCATTTGTGTTAAGAGTATGTGCGAGAGTAGCCTCTAATACTGTTGCCGCATCATGAACCCACACAAAGTCCATCCCTAACAATTTAGCATAGGGCACCAGCGAGTCCTCGTTTTGCACATTAATACGTACCTGTGGTGTCTCCCTAAGGTATAGGTTACTTGAATGTATGTCGATGACCATGTCTGCCCCTTTAATATCCTCTATTATAGCGTTAGCCGTCTGTTCAGCCATAGTGCCATGTGGATCACCAGGGAATATCCTATTCATGTCAAGATCGAAATTAGGTATTCCACGTTGGATGGTATCTATTCCCAACGGATTGAGAGCAGGATAAATCTCTAACGTGCCATTTAGCATGTTAAGTTCTTCGCCCACTAATTTTGCTAATTCATAACATACCATCTGTCCCTCAAGCTCATCTCCATGTGTTCCAGTGACCACACAGAACCGTAGTCCTCCCTTACCATTTTGTAGGACATTTTTTTTAATTCTGAACTGTTCGTCGACAGGTAATTCTGTTGATACTATCGTCTTAATCATAATTCATGTAATGTAACATTGATTAGAGTCTGTTGTAAAACATTCCCACGAAATATACCTCTGCACACAGGGCAATCGGCATAGTCCCGCCCATGGGAAAGCTTGACATATCCTTGCCGAGTGTCACAATTATGTGTAGGGTCATACCCCAACCAGTTTTTTCCGTCAAAGACCTCTACCCAAGCATGAGTTTGTCCTGTCCCAGTAAGAAACCCATTAACATATCTAGCTGGTATTCCTTTTGCTCTGCATAATGCAATCATGAGATGTGCAAAATCCTGACACACTCCGCGTTTTTTCTGTAGCACCTCCCAGGCTGGAGTGTCTACGTTTGTCGTATTAGGAACATAATGTAGCATTTCGTGCACAAGGCTACATATATGTTCAGCCATGTCCAAATGAAAATGCTCTAAACTTCTTGCAAGGTCAATCATATCCTCATTAAGCCAAGTCAGTCGTGATTGTAAGGTGTATATATGTAAGTTTTTTTCATCCTGTTCCGTTGCCTCGTCTTTTATATTCACAAGTCCTGTGCTAACGTATGCAAAAGTATTCTGCGGTTTTGTTGTTCCACCAAAAATGATTTTGTTACCAAAAGCATCGACACCCGATTCCGTCCAGTAGTCAGGTGAAATGATGACATGTTCATTTTCTATCTTTTGGCGCTCATTAATGGCTGGTTGACACCTAAGCAAAAACGAATGCATGTCTATCGGTTTACTAAATGTAGTGATTGTTTGATAATTATAGATATAACGTTTCATATAATTTAGACTTTGACAAACTTGTTGAGAGAAACCAGCAATTCGTGTTTGTAGTCTACGTCGTTAATACGGAATTTATCGTGCGTAATGAGCATGTCCAACTTTTTCTCCAAATTTTCGTCAATAATATTAGGAATCTGTCTGAAATAACGTTTTAGCGAATCGTATGCTAAAGCTATTCTTTCATACCCATAGTTATACCTTATCAACATATCCAAATTTTCGATGTTGCGCCCCATCATCATAATATATAGTGCCCTATGATTCTTAAATCTTTGTTCTGCCGAGCCCCAGAATGCCAAAGACCAGTCGATGACAGGTTGTAAACATATTATATTAGCATCCTTTTTTGCACTACATTCATTCATGAGAGCAACGCTCATTTCCAAATAACTAAGGGTTTCAGACATAATTTCCTCACGCAGCAATATAGCGTTATCCATGGCCTTGGTCTGTGCTGTTATGACGGAACAAGGATTTCCTTTGTCATACATCATACCCAAAGTAAACTCACTATTGTTCTGATACGAGCCATAGGCATCGAGTGTATTTAGAAGAGGCCAGTAATCACCCACTTCCCCATCAATCATTTTATCGTAACATTTGCGGAGCATGTGTAAAGTCGTATACACTCTTTCTTCGTATCTTCCAAGCCAGAATAAACTGTTTGCTTTTTTAGCTGATATTATTGTGTTTGCTGTCATACCTTTAGAATTATAATTTAAATTTATGAAGTACTAAAAATGAAGTAATGGAAGTCAATTATGGCTAAGTCTACTTTTCCATCACCCAAGTATCTTTGAATCCTCCACCCTGCGAAGAGTTGACGACAAAGGAGTCTGGATTTCTTGAGAAACGTGTCAGGCCGCTTTTCCACACTTTTGTTTCCTTTCCGCTTATCACGAAAGCTCGTAAATCGGCCTTACGTTCCACACATTCCTCACCTTCAAGAATTCCTAAATCCTTAAAGTCGATAACTTCCTGAGCAATCCATCTACGTGGCTGATCAACAATAAGTGCTTTCAACTCATTAAGTTTGTCGGTGGGTAGATCTTTACCAAAAACAACTCCGTATCCTCCAGCCTCGCTTACATCCTTAATGACCAATTTCTCTATATTGTTCAGCACATACTCATAGTCATCTTTGAAGAACGGCAAATATGTAGGAGCATTCTGAAGTATCGGTTTCTCACCTAAATAATACTCCACCATTTTAGGCACGAAATAGTATATTCCCTTATCGTCAGCCACCCCATTTCCAATGGCATTTATGAGTGCCACATTTCCGGCTCTGTAGGCCTGCATAACATTTGGGATGCCAAGCATAGATGATGCCTCAAACACCATTGGGTCCATGTATTCATCACTAACACGCCTATAGATACATCCCACTCGAACACGTTCTTTATAGAGACCTGTGTAATAAACTGTACTGTTCTCAACAAATAAATCTCCAGGATAGGCTAATGTAGCACCAGTCTTTTCTGCCAAATATGAATGTTCGAAAAAAGCAGAATTGTAACGTCCTGGTGTTAGAATGACAGAAATCCCCCTACCGGCATTCATCTCATCCATCATGCCCTGGAGCATGTCAGCATAATTTCTGTTTTCTGCCACGTCACCCTCCTGAAACGTAGCTGGCGACACCCGACGAGTAATTTGTCGTGCAATCATTGGATAGCTTGCCCCGCTTGGTATTCGCAAATTGTCTTCAAGAACATACCATTGACCATCCTTTCCCTCAACCAAGTCAATTCCCGAAATATGTGAATATATACCATCTTGAGGATTTATCCCCTCACATTCTGGCATATATCCCTTTGAGGAATACACAAATTCCTCTGGCACAATACCATCTTTTATTATATTTTTCTCATGATAGATATCCCATAAGAATTTGTTTAGAGTAATAACCCTTTGTTTTAGTCCCTTTTCCAGATAGCTCCAGTCCTCGTGTGATATAATACGAGGAATAGGATCAAAAGGAAATAATTGCTCCTTAAAAACATTATTCTTATATACTCCGAAACGCACCCCATAGCGCTCCATCCATTTGTTTACGGTATCTCTACTTTCGGTCAATTCCTTAATTCTTACTTTCATAATAACAATCTTTAATGTCCATTAATAATTAAATTTATAGAATCCAAGTCATTTCGAGTTATAGTAAGATATTTTTTAGCTTATTCAAAACCATAATATTATTACTATATAACTCCAAGCAAATGAGATGTGTCATTTGATGTTCATGAACTGGTCTGTAGAGTGTACACTGTAAAGTCTGTGGCTTTGTTCCACTTCTTTTTCAGTATGTAAGTACTAAATACTGAAGAATATCACATCTAACCTTTTTTCTATTGCCCTTGATATTCTTCTGTTTATAACAAAGAATGACCTAATGTTCTATTGGATAATCTTCCAATCCGATGCTAACATTTTAGATAACATCTGCATTTCTATTTGTTTTTGTTGCTTCATGTTTGTGTTTGTGTAATTTTTGTGTTAAAATGTTGTGTTGTGTGCGCAAATGTAATACAAAAAGTTAATAGAGCAAACAAATAACATTGCAAAATGTTTGCAAATAACAAAATAATATAACAAAACATCCAAATACAGTCTATTTTTGCGAACAAATAGACACATCGTGGTATTCTATATTCAAATATAAAGAAATTGAAGCGATAGCATTTAACAAATAATAAATGGATGTAAGGTGGTTGACAAGATTCGCATCTAATATGTAATTGTAATAAGCAAAAAATAACTAGGATGATTATGTAATAGTCTTTTTCTCATAAATATTGCCAAATATTTTATCAATTATCAAAATATGTCTATATTTGAATCGTATTTACGTATCAAATAACGCAAATATGCCATGAAACGAAAATCTAAACCATTTATTTAGGTATTGAATCCGAATACTCTAAACCTAAAGAAGATGATACCTATTGCCCTACCCCCATGAATTTTCAAGAGGACGACAGCGATTCAGATTTTATAAATGCCAATCGTGGATTTGTTGTGGGTACCAATCTCGAAGAAGCTATCATGAATTCTACCAATCAGGTGGCATGGGATATGCCTTCATATTCATTCCTTGAAGGTGCAAGCCCTAAATCAGTACACAAAAACCTGTGGCGAATGGAAAAACTTAATAATATAAATGGAATTTTCCAAGTATGGCCTAAGGTTGAAAATGAAGCAACAGATAATGATCTAAAATCTGGAGAGATATTTCAGGCACGTTCATACGATCTCTCAACCATGAGCATCATCAAGGTTTGCGATCACAAATGGGCATTAATAGACCCATTACTTGGTCCTGACACAGCAATAGCTGCATGGGAGACATTCAAAAGCAAAGTGGATCCTAAAGCAGAAATATGTGCAATCATGATTACGCATAGTCATGTTGACCACTACAAAGGGGTAAGTGGACTTATCGTACATGAAAATTTGGGAAAAATCAACATCAAAGACGAAAATGTTTCCCAAATAAATGTTGAAGATGGACATGTAGTTGTACTTGCCCCTGTAGGATTCTATGACGAATCAATTTCAGAGAACCTCTATTTAGGAAACTGTATGGGACGCCGTGCACAATATATGTATGGTAGTGCCTTGCCACGCGGAATATTTGGAGCTGTGGGTACTGGTCTCGGAAAAACCGTGAGCAACTAGGTTGGCGACATCCCTGTACCATCATTAGAAATAGCATTTTCCAATTCTGATGTACAGAAAATTGCTATTAACAAAAAAGAATTTATATTCCAAAACGTTCCTGGTACAGAAGCACCAGCAGAAATGCACATAGAATTGACCTCCTGTTTTTACAAAATGTTAGCTATCCTTTCTAATTTCACTTTCATTTTGTCAGTTAGAAAAACTCGAAATCAATACGAAGGTGATACGAAGGGGAAACGAAGGTAATACGAAGGGGAAACAAATAACGCTATGACACAGTATTGAGGCAGAAACGCAACTTTTTGAAAGTTGGCAGTATGAAAGAACGTAGTAAAGAGGGAAAGAGTCATGCGGAACTATTGTTTCACGCAAAATAAAAGAAAACCGTGCGGCCAATTATGGATCCGCACGGCATATAAGCTAATAAACTAAAAAAGTAATTATTTATTTGTTGTTTTGATTTTTTATTTGTCTTCTGGACCAATAAGTTTCCAGATTCCAGCTGCTATGGCTGCTCCAACGAATGGGGCGATAATAAAGATTGGCAACTGGTTGAGTGCGTCACCTCCCTCAAACAAAGCTGGACCTATAGAACGAGCTGGGTTGACGGATGTTCCTGTATAGTGGATTCCGACGAGGTGAATAAGTATCAAAGACAGGCCGATAGCTAGTCCTGCAAAACTGCCGGCACCAACCTTAGAGTCTGTTGTGCCAAGAACAACAAGCACGAAGATACATGTGAGAACGATTTCTGCGATACAGCCAGCTACAATACCATGGGCACCACAAGCATTAGCTCCTGTTGTTGTGCCTCCTGCAAGTGACTCATCAGTCGAAGTCAACGCAAAAAGAATGACTGAACCGATGATGGCTCCAATAACCTGGAATAGCATATACATAGCAGCATCCTTTCCGCTTATACGTTTTGTAAGAAGACATCCGAGAGTGATTGCCGGATTGATATGGCATCCACTAATTCCGCCAATGGTGTATGCCATAGCGATTACAGCAAGACCGAAGGCCATGGCTGTGCCAACAACACTGGCCGTGTCCGATCCACAATTAAGACTCACAGCTGTTCCACAGCCAAGTAGTACGAGAACCATTGTTCCCACCATTTCCGCAAGATACTTTTTCATGATCTTTTTTAGGTATTAAATTAGTTAATTATTAATTAGGATTTCGAGGCTCGGCTTCAAGAAATATGGATATGTGGAGAATGGTTTTCTCAACATTTGGGCATAGATAAGGCCGAATGATTGACGTTATTTGCTTTCGCCAAGAGCTATCACAAAAGGGAGTGATACGTCCACTTTTATTCTATTCTACAACATCTATAGTCCATTGAATTTGAGCTACGAAATTAGTTACTCAATAAAGTATTTTTCATCTTAACGTGGCAAATATAAAACAAAAAATAATATGTTGTACAAAAAATACCTGAAAATGATAACCGAAAAGTATGAGTTTTTTAGTTTTTACCTTCTTATGGCCCATAAGTTTATCAGCATAATCGTGTCTACGATTGCAATACTGGGAAACTATAGTTTGCTTTCTTGCCACTGGGTTACGTATCCCATACTTAAAATGAGATAGGAGAAATGAAATAATTGGCATAATAAAAGATTGTAATCTACAAGAGCATACAAAAGAGCGATTTAGTACTCTGCGGGAAAAACTGCAGTACTATGCGCATGGTACTGCAGTTTTTCCCGCAAAGTACTGTAGTACCATCCGCATGGTACTGTGAGGTACTACTTTTAGTAAAGACAAAAGTTGGGGTAAAAACAATCATTTTTGCGCTTTTCGTTTTTGTTTCTATATAACGCAAATATAACGCTTGTTAAACGGCCGTTTAACAAGCGTTATATTTGCGTTATATAGAAACAAAAACGAAAAGCGCAAAAATGATTGTTT
>JAILIJ010000284.1 GCA_024695315.1 Bacteroidaceae bacterium | reverse complement strand
GGCTATTTTCTTCATAGCAACCATCGGAGACCCAGATGTCACCTCAGACATCTCACATGCTTTGGAAATCAAAATTGATGACAACGGCAAAATGTCAATCAGCGATCTTAAAGACAGAGACACTCTACCAATAAAAAAGGGGATGACAGAAGATCCAAATGACAACTTCGAACCTGCATACAATTCAAGAAAATAGTCTCTTCTTTCCTTTTACCAGTCGTAAATGGCTGTTATAAACATATTTTTCTAAAAAAAATGAATTTATTTAAAACATTTTGGTAAATTTGCAATAAAATGTTTTATCTCCGAAGTCTTTTTCCCAGGACAAGGAACGAATCAAAACCCAAAAAAGAGATGGAAAGAAACTACAAGAATTCACCACATAAGTGGACATATATTTGGATTGCATTAAAGCATTTCACAACGCCAACAAGAGTGTATAAGCTCGCTCATGGAATTCTTGAAATGCACAAGAAGGATCGTTCTATAATGCACGATCTTAAAGAATATGATATAATCCACCATAAGAAAGGATATCAAGGCGGAAAATAGAAACACACGTTTTCTACGTCTGGAGTTTTTCCTTAGGGACAAATGAAATTCTCAAAAATGAACTTTCATAAGATTGCAGGAGCAGTGTTGCTCCTGCCTTTATTTCTAGGCTGTTCGACAGATAAAAAGAGTCATAGCACCATATTCGGAAATGAGGATGAGGAGAAGGAAGAAGAGACTATTGACGAGTATGAATACATAGAGGACAGCATCAACGGACAGGAAGTAAGACACAACCTGGCGGTCATCTTCACTAAGATTCAAGAACAACAATGGGGATGGGAGAATGTCAAGTCACCAAGCATGTTGGCAACACAAAGGGCAAGATGGATGGACAGCAAGGGGAAAATAGAAGAGATGATGGAACAACTTAACGATGAGGAAAGAACTCCCATAGACTCTCTACTTAACATCGTAAAGGAACTCGAGCAAACACAGACGAAGAAATTTGCCGTTCCTGCTGAAGGGGTGCTCTACAATCTAAAATCTTGCATCAAAGACATTGACAAAGCAAAGACATTACAGGAGTTCAATAGGTTTAGAAATCCACGTCTCGGAATGTTACAATCACTGGAGACAATACATCTTTGTGTCGATCCAAATGAAAGGGAAATGGGCGAAGTAAAGCGACTTGCTAACATTGTGAGGCAAAAATATAAAGAAAAATGTCATAAATTTGGCTTGAAACGATAATTTTTATTATTTTTGCAAGCACAAAATTAATATGCCCAATATTAATTACACAAAACCAGAACTCAAGTAAAAGATTAATTCATATAACTTAAGTTTCGGGAGAAAGTTTAGAAGAGAAATTAAAGAAGAAAAAAACTTAAAGAGGAGTTAGAAGGAAGTTGAAGAGACGATAGCTGGGTGGACAAATCTTAATTCTAAACTCTTAATTCTTACATCTCCAAGAATGCTCCCACAAAAGAAACTTTAGCCAAATAACATCATCAAGATCAAATAACACATAAAAATATAACACTATGTTTGCAAAACAAGTCTACGTGGAACGTCGACAGACGCTCAAGAAAAAATTAGGCAACGGACTTGTTATCATTTTCGGTAACAACGATGCGCCTACTAACTATCCAGGAAACACGTATCGCTTCCGCCAAGATAGTACATTCCTTTATTACTTCGGACAGAAGAGAGAAGGACTCGTTGGCATTATTGATATTGACAACGATAAGGAATATCTTATAGGTGACGACATAGATATCGACGACATCATTTGGTTCGGATATGTCCCTTCTGTGGCAGAACTGGGCAAACAGGTAGGCGTGGAATATTCTGCTCCTATGGCAGAACTCGAAAAGATCGTGAAGAAGGCACAAAAGAATGCACAAGAAGTAATGTACTTGCCTCCTTACCGCCACGACACAATGATTCAGATCTCTGACTTGCTCGGCATACATCCGCTCAAGACTCGCGAATGTGCAAGCGTGAAACTCATTAAGGCTGTCGTTGACATGCGCGCCATAAAGACTGACATCGAAATTGCTGAGATTGAGGACGCCATGAGCATCGGATACAAGATGCACACTACGGCTATGAAGACTTGTGCACCAGGACTCACAGAAAAATATATAACAGGTATTATTGAGGGTATAGCAATGAGCTACGGAGAGAAATATTCTTTCCAGTCTATCCTCACAATGCACGGAGAAATACAGCACGGATACCCTTCTGAGGCTCCACTCGAAGCTGGACGACTCATGTTATGCGATGCTGGTGCCGAAAACATGGAACAGTACTGTTCAGACAATACACGTGTGACACCTATCTCAGGTAAGTTCACTCAGAAGCAGAGAGAGATATACTCTATCGTGGAAGCTTGTCACGACCTCGTTCTCGAAAAGGCTAAGCCAGGACTGAAGTGGAAAGATATGCACCTCGATGTTTGCCGCATGATGACTGACCGTCTCAAGGAACTCGGCCTCATGAAGGGCGACACAGAAGAAGCTGTTCAGCAAGGTGCACACGCTATGTTTATGCCACACGGACTCGGTCACATGATGGGTATGGACGTACACGATATGGAAGGATTGGGACAGAACTATGTAGGATTCGACGATGAGGTACAGCCTTCAACTCAGTTCGGTCTCAACTGCCTGAGATGCGGACGACGTCTACAGCCAGGTTTCGTCATGACAGACGAGCCAGGTATATACTTCATTCCTCATCTCATCGACCTTTGGAAAGGCCAAGGACTTCACAAGGAATTCATCAACTATGATGCTGTCGAAAAGTATAAGGACTTCGGAGGTATACGACTCGAGGATGACATTCTCATCACAGAAACAGGCAACCGCATGCTTGGTAAAGATGTAATTCCTTACCACATTGATGACGTAGAAAATTTCATTTCTAAATAAATAATTATGGTTTCGTAAGTTCGACAAAACCTCAATTAATGAGAGTAAAAAGGGAAGATTGGAGGATGGAGAATGGACGATATAACAGTCGACCTTATACTATACTTGGATTTCATTTTTACTATTCATTAACTACTTCCGAAACATAAATAAGTAACTAATATTAAAAACAAATGAAGAAAATCTTTCTTTTAGGTGCTACCATCGCACTCTTTTCAACTACCCTCGCTGCACAGGACAACAAGGCAGACAAGAAGGACGAGGGATTCACATTCACAACAGTAAAAGCGAACCCAATTACATCCATCAAAAACCAGAATCAATCAGGTACTTGTTGGGCTTATTCTTCACTCGGATTCTTCGAGGCTGAGCTTCTCCGTATGGGAAAGGGAGAATTTGACTTCGCAGAGATGTTCCTCGCTCACAAGACTTATGAGGATAGAGCTACTGCCGCTGTTCGTATGCACGGAGACGTTAGCTTCAGCCAAGGAGGTAGCTTCTACGATGCTGTTTACTGTATGAAGAACTACGGTATGATACCACAGTCTGCTATGCCAGAACCAGGTACTCTCTACGGAGATACTCTTCCTAACTTCAACGAGCTATTCACTATCGCTGAAGGTTATGTTAACGGTATCGCTAAGAACGAAAGTCTCAAGAAGCTTTCTCCAATCTGGAAGAAGAGCCTCGTTTCTACTCTCGACAACTACCTTGGAGAGTGTCCTACAGAATTCACTTACAACGGTAAGAAGTACACTCCACAGTCATACATGAAGAGCACAGGCCTCAACATGGACGACTATGTGTCTCTCACTTCTTTCACACACCACCCATTCTATGATAAGTTCATCATCGAAGTACAGGACAACTGGCGCTGGGGTGCATCTTACAATCTCCCTCTCAATGAGTTCATGGAGGTTATGGAATCTGCTGTAAAGAATGGTTACACTTTCGCATGGGGGGCTGACGTTTCTGAAATTGGTTTCACACGCTCAGGTATTGCTGTTTGCCCAGACATCCAGAAGCAAAAGGATGAGCACGGATCTGACTTCGCTCATTGGTTCGGTAAGACAAGAACAGACCAGAGTTCTGCTATCACTTCTAAGCCTCTTCCAGAAATCGAGGTTACTCAGGAAATGCGCCAGACTGCTTACGACAACTGGGAGACTACAGACGACCACGGTATGGTAATCTATGGTATCGCTAAGGACCAGAACGGCAAGGAGTATTTCATGGTTAAGAACTCTTGGGGACTCTCAGGCAACTACAAGGGCGTATGGTACGCTTCTAAGGCTTTCGTAGCTTACAAGACTATGAACATCCTTATCCATAAGGACGCTCTTCCAAAGGCTATCGCTAAGAAGCTAGGTATCAAGTAATATATTAAATTTACGCAAGTTAGACACTACCTAACTTGTGGGAAGTAAAAGAAAAAAGATTTGTTTGTGGAATAATTTCCATCAAAAAACAATCGTCTTTTTAACTAATCTCTGACTACTTCCGAAATTCGACTAATATAAGTAATAATTTGAGAATGTTTACATTCAAAAAATTTACTATTGACGACTCCGCCTGTGCCATGAAAGTTGGCACAGACGGAGTTCTTCTTGGAGCATGGGC
>JAILIJ010000279.1 GCA_024695315.1 Bacteroidaceae bacterium | reverse complement strand
AATACTTTTACATAAATATATAGAAAGAACATTAAATATACCATAAAAATACAAATTAGAGAATACATTTTCTCTTTTAGAAATAGATTTTATAATATCAAAATTATATACTTTAATCCTTCGTTACCCCTTCGTATTACCTTCGTATTAGCTTCGTATTAGCTTCGTAAGTCCTTCTTCAAAAAAAATGCATAATTCACAACTTAAAAATTCTCTACTAATACTACATAATAAGTATAAATAGATAGAAAAAGTCATTACAAATTCTCAAATTATTTGTTATTTTTCCCATAACTAACGATACTCACTTTTAGGTACTCATAGACTTCATCTGAGTATACACATCACTAAAAAGCATTAAAATTACTCAAATTAACCATTACCATACCACTTACACTCATAAATTTCACTAAAAAAGAGTATTGTAAAAAAACATAAAACCATATAATTTTGCACTCAAATTAGAATAGAAAAGAAATTTCCCTCTTAAAGAAATAATAAGAGACAACATTCTAGAAAAAGTAAGGTAAAAAAATTGCAATTTATAAACACAATGGTACTTAACAAAGTTTTCAAAAACTCAATTATGGTCTTGGCACTTTCAAGTGCGATGCCAGTTTTTGCGCAGCAAAATGGAGATTCTATTGCAGAATACCAATCATTTGGTAAATATCGTATAGGCGGTTATGGAGAAATGGTTGCTGCATTCAAGGATTATGGTACAAACCGATTCTATGGCAATTCAGAAGGTAATCCTAAAAGAGATCGAAACACTATTAGTATTCCTCGCTTTGTCTTAGCTGGAGACTATAAATTTAACAGCAAATGGATTCTTGGTGTAGAAGTTGAATTTGAAGCCGGAGGAGTTGGTACAGCAGTTGAGATTGAAAACTCAGAAAACGGTGAATATGAGACAGAAATAGAAAAAGGTGGAGAAGTTGCTATTGAGCAGTTCCACATCACACGTCTCATCAATCCTGCATTCAATGTTCGTGCCGGACATATAATAGTACCTGTAGGACAGAATAATGCTCACCATGAGCCACTAAACTTCTTTGGTACAGTACGTCCAGAAGGCGAAACAACAATTATTCCAAACACATGGCACGAGACAGGTCTTGAGTTCTTTGGACAGTTCGGTAAGGGATATGCATCATTTGCTTATCAGGCAATGATAGTAGCAGGTCTCAATGCTAATGGTTTCGACCGTAACACATGGGCAGGAAGCGGAAAACAAGGAGCATTTGAAGAGGATAACTTCACAAGCCCAGGCTATGCCGCTCGTCTTGATTACAAAGGCGTACCAGGACTCCGACTCGGTTTGTCTTTCTACTATTGTAAAAATATTGGTGATAATGCCGATAAATATCAGACTTACAAAAGTGCAAAACTACCATTACGCATCTATAATGTAGAAGCTCAGTACAAAAATTCATGGGTTGAAGCACGTGCAAACTATCTACTCGGAAGTTTGACAAATTCACAGATTGTATCAACAACTAACACAAAGCAATCTAACGCATCACCATACACACGTACAACTCCAGTAGCCAATCATGCTGTTGCTTACGGAGGCGAAGTAGGAATAAAGGTAAAGGGCCTTGTTGACAATCCAAGTTTCCCAGACATCATTCCATTTGGAAGATACGAGTACTATAATTCTCAGGAAAAGATTTCAGGTATGCAAACAGCAGATCCACGTCTCAAGACAAGCATGTGGGTTGCCGGCATCAACTGGAGAGCCCTTCCAAACGTTGTAGTAAAAGCCGACTATACAACTCGTGAAATTGGTGGAGGAGCATACAATTCTGAAAATGAATTTGCAATCGGATTAGCATGGGCTGGTTGGTTTTTCAAGAAATAACAAGTATCGAGATTAATAATTTTTTACACTAATAATAATAAAATGAAGAAGAATTATCTTTTTATGGGTCTCATGGTAATGGGACTTGGCATTACAGCTACATCATGTAGCGATGACGATGACGATTCTGCAGTAGAACAAGCTCAGAACCTCGATTACACATCTGAAAATGCTGACGCATGGGGTAACTATGCATACAATGTAGCAACACTTCTCGCTACAGATGCTAACACACTCTATGAATCTTGGAACACAAGCTACAACGGTGGAGAAGCATTCGCAAAGCAGTTTAAGAATCACACAGCAGAATCAGGTTACACATCTGCAGAATCTTGTATCGAGCAGATTCTTGATGGATGTATTGATATTGCAAACGAGGTTGGTACTGCAAAAATTGGTACTCCATACGATCTCTATAAAAAAGGTAGCACAACAGAGGCTCTCTATTCTGTTGAGTCTTGGTATTCTTGGCATTCACGTGATGACTATAAGAATAATATCAAGTCTATCGCAAACTCACTTTTAAGCTATCGTATTGAAGGTGATCTTTCAGACTTCAACTATAAGAGTAAAGAAGTTTCAGCAAGTTGTACAAATAGCATCATGGTTCAAGCTATGATGGGCTTTATGGATAATACAGACGAAGGTAAAGCTCTTGGTAAGGCTGCTGCAGACGCATGGACTGCAACAGTAGATGCTTGGAATGCTATCGAAGATATCCCACAGCCATTCCGTAACAACATCGCTTCATCAGAGACAAAGAAAGCTATGGAGGCATGTGACGCTCTCGTTCACGAACTTGACACTCTCAAGGGTGTAATTTCAACATTCACAGAAGATCAGTGCCAAAACATCGTAAACCAGTATGTTGATGATGTTGTTATCCCAACATATTCTGACCTTGCTGCAAAGAACAAGGCTCTTCAGTCTGCTGTTAAGGCATTAAAGGATAATCCAACAAACGACACATTCAGCGCAGCTGCTGAAGCATGGCTTGAGGCTCGTGCACCATGGGAGACTTCAGAGTCTTTCCTTTTCGGTCCTGTTGATGCACTTGGACTTGACCCTAACATGGACTCTTGGCCACTCGATGCTGTTGGTATTGCAAACCTCCTTAAGTCTCAGAACTGGGCTGCATTCCAATGGAGTGAAGGTGACGAAGATGAAGCTGTAGAAGCTGCACAGTCTCTTCGCGGTTTCCACACTCTTGAGTACCTTATCTTCAAGGATGGTAAAGCAAGAACTGTAAAGTAAAAAAAACTTAAATATAATACTAACTGAAAAGTGAAGGTGGAATGAAATATTCCCCCTTCACTTATGTGGTATAAAATAAACTTTAGCTTAACATTCAAAATTTTCCAACATTATATGACAAAAAATATAACATTCGATAATTCTTCAAATTATCCTGAATGTAAAAAAATAACAAAGCTAAAGATAATAAAAAATATGCATATGAATAGATTACTAAAATTATCATTTTCTATATTATGTGCCACACTTATATGCTCCTGTAATGAGGACGATCAGATAGACATCGAAGAATTTGAGCTAAAAAATGCTAATTATCTCAACAATGGCTATGCACTTTCTGCCGGAACCTCAACAAACTTCTATAATTCGAGCAAGGCATACGATATGGAGGCACAATGGGTGACAGGAAAGTACGTTTCTCGATTCACAAATGGCGATGGACTATATGATGATGTGACAGCTAATTATGGACCTGTATATGCAGGATACTCATGCGGCTCATGTCACATGAATGCAGGACGAACAACCCCTGGGGTATGGAATTATCTTTACACTGACTCTAACGGAGAAAAAGTCTATGGTTCTGGTACTAATGGAATGTCAGCCATGCTTATATATTTAACACGTAAAAACGGAGCCTTTTTACAGGACTACGGGCGTGTTATTCACGACCAGAGCATTTTCGGAACAACAGCAGAAGGTAAGCTTAGAGTAACCTGGGATTACGAAACTTTCCAGTTCCCTGACGGAGAAAGCTACGAACTAGCAAAGCCAAACTTTACCGTTACAGAAATGTACAAAAAGATGTGGGACAGCGTAAAGAAAGACTCTGTTACCATCAATCCTGAAGATGTATTCTGTACCGTACGTATACCACTCCGCCACGTTGGAATGGGACAGATGATGGCAATTGACCGTAGCGAAATTGAGGCTTTAGCTGCTAAGAGTAACTACCCAGAATATGGTATTTCCGGACGATGCAATTATATCACAGAAGCAGGAAAAACAGGCATCGGCCTTTCAGGAAACAAAGCTCAGCATCTTGACCTAACTGTAGAACTTGGATTCTCAAGTGACATGGGTGCAACAAACTCACGTTACCCAGAAGAAATATGTGAAGGACAGTCACAGATGACACAAGGCTCTATGATGGGACTTCTATACGACCAACTCGATGTTTCAACTCAGGACATGGAAGATGTCGATCTTTATCTACATGCCTTGGGTGTTCCTGCACGTAGATTAGGAAGTACGACCAAAGATGTCACACTCACAAATTCTGACGGTACAACAACAACTATGACAGAACGTGAAGCAACAACAAAAGGCGAAAACGCTTTCTATCAAGCTAAATGTCACCTATGCCACGTAACTACACTTCACACTCAGCCTAGAGGTGCCGCTCTTCTTAATGGAACAGAATTACCATGGTTAGGTGGACAGACCATACATCCATATTCTGATTTCTTACTACATGACATGGGATCTGAAATCATGGGCGTAGGATTGAATGACAACTATGTCAGCGGTTTGGCACAAGGAAATGAATGGCGCACTACCCCACTTTGGGGAATCGGACTTCAGCAGAAAGTAAATGGTCATACATACTTCCTCCACGATGGACGTGCCCGCAATTTCGTCGAAGCAATCATGTGGCATGGCGGCGAAGGAGAAGCAAGTAAAAACATCTTCAAAAATATGGACAGAGCCGATCGTGAAGCTTTGGTTTTATTCTTGAAGTCTTTATAAACAACCAAAAGGAGACAAATAACAAAAACTCCCATTACAAACAAATATAAAAATTACAACAAAATGAAAAATTATATAGCAGCAGCACTTATAGCAACACTACCTTTAGCAGTATCTGCCCAGAATCCAGACGGACTATCAGACAATGGTATAGTAACAATCAACGGTAATCGTGGCCTTCAGTTCGAATCAAAAGACGGAGCATTCAGTTTCAAACCATATATCTTGATGCAGACATCACTCAACTTCCACTATTACGATGATGAGGGACTTGATAAGGCATACAACCAAGACAATATAGCCAACTCAGGCTTCTCTATACCATACGCATGTATTGGTTTCACAGGTAAGGCTTGGAGCAAAGTGACATATAATCTTACTCTCAACGCCAGCGCATCAGGAGCAAAGCTTTTACAGCAGGCATGGTTTGACGTGAACTTCAGCCGTGGACTTGCACTTAAAGTTGGTAAATTTAAGACTCCGTTCAGCCATGCTTACCTTACTACGCTTGGCGAAACACTCATGCCTTCTCTTCCAACTTCACTCACAGCAACAAGTATCATGCCTTACCGTCTTAATGCTGTAACTCCAACAATAGGAACAGGATTTGACCTTGGCGTTGAACTTCACGGAATGATGGGCAAATGGTGGAGCTATGAAGCAGGTCTGTTCAACGGAACAGGAGCAGGCACAAACTCAGCAACAAAGACACTATCTGACGACTGGCATATTCCTTCACTTCTCTATGCAGGACGTGTAGCATGGATGCCTATGGGTGTTATGCCAAAGACTCAGGGTAATCCAAAGCTTCTTCATGAAAACAAATTTATGCTTGCAGGATCAGCAAACTTAAATGTAGAAGCAGAAAGCGAAAGCACAAATGATTCACGCTATGGTATCGAAGCTGCATGGCTCCACAATAGATGGTATGTAGGTGGAGAGTTCTACTGGATGCATGTCGGTTTCACAGAGCGTCAGAAGATTGATGAGACATTCAACTATAAAGGTGGATATATACAAGCAGGTTATTTCTGCACTCCACAACTCCAGGTTGCTGCACGTTATGACTTCCTTGACCGCAACGGAGATAACACAGATGGTTTCCTCAACATGCCTGCTGTAGGATGCAACTATTTTATCAAGGACACAGGCCTTAAGCTTTCTGCCATGTATCAGTTCATTGGACGTACAGGACATGAGAACCAGATTGACCGTGATAATGACGACCTTGGACTTGCAAAACACAGCGCAGTCGTAATGCTTCAGTATGCATTCTAACGCGTATTTTACGTTAGAAAAAGTACAAGATGAATGTTTTTATGTTATTGTCCAATCATTTTTGGACAATAACATAAGTTAAAAGACTCTTAATAAAATCAGGACAAAAGATGAAAATCAATATACTCAAACAATTAGTATTAGTCATTATCTGCACTTGCACCCTTGCAGTTACAAGTTGCGATGACGGTCTCATCTACGAAAAGAAATATACAACAACCACAACAGGTTATACAGCTTTGATTACAGGCACATTCAAAGGACAAACATCATGGCCTTCGAAATATAGTGTTGTTGTTGCAGGTTTTAATGATAATTCAGACTACTCTATCATTCAAAAGACTCTGGCAGCCAAAAAGAATGACAGCACAGAAATCAGCATGTTATTATCAAATATCAGCGACACAACCAAGACTATTGAGATTGCTGTAGTAAATAGTTTGCGCCAGCGTATTGCTACTTTATTTTCTTACAACATTTCTAATGACCAAAATATTGACGACACAATTCGCATAAATGTAGGTGAACTGAATGTAGGAATGTTCCAAACTATAAACCAAAACGTTTTTCAGGGAATGAACTGTTCACGATGTCATGCCTCAAGTACCGCAGCTGGACATTTGGATCTGACGGCTGCAAATGCCTATAGTTCCATCGTAAATGTGGATGCATACAAAAACAACACATATAAAAGAATTCTTCCAGGAAATGCTGATAGCAGTTTTCTTTACAAAGTTATAACTACTGGTGATGAAAATGTAGGCTATAGCCACCCCGCACTATTTACAGATAGCAAATACGCCACATTTCAGACGATTATCAAAAATTGGATTGAAAACGGGGCTACAGAATAATTATTTTTCTTATATTTGCAAAAAATATACAGATTTATGGATTTTGAAAGGATAATATGGGAGAGTATTGGTGCAAAAGCTGAAGTAACTCACTTTTGTTCCGAAAAAGGTGCAGACGAGCTGCACGCAATAATTCATATAGAAGCAAATGATGAATCATTTACACAACAACTTGCACGTATGTACAAGGCAGAGGAATTATTGTCTACTCACCCAAGATTCAAAAACGCAAACGAGGTCTTCAAGAGATATTTCCTAAGCGACGCAACTAATCAAATGCCGCTTATGAAGCAAGACAGCGAATGCGAATGTAGTGTCAGTTTTATACAGCAGCCTCCTCTTGACGGTTCAAAAATTGCTCTTTGGGTGTATTTCCAGAAAGGAACAAAAGTCTATGAAGATAAAGGCATGACTGTTGTTGAACACAATGGATACAAGCATCTTTGGAGAATGGGTATGGTAAAGAATGAGGGCGACTCTGCTTTCCAAACAGAATTTCTCCTAAAAAAATATGAGGACATGCTCAAGAGATACGATGCTACACTTGCTGACAATTGTATAAGAACATGGTTCTACGTACGTGACGTGGATATACAGTATGCCGGTCTGGTACAGGCACGTAAGCAGAACTTCAGAGGACAGGGCATAACAGAAAAGACACACTACATATCTTCAACAGGTATCGGTGGTCTGCCTGCAGATCCAAAAGCTATCATCCAATTGGGCACATACGCTCTTACTGGATTTGAGCCAAAACAGCAGAGATATCTCTACGCACCTACCCATC
>JAILIJ010000273.1 GCA_024695315.1 Bacteroidaceae bacterium | reverse complement strand
GAAATGGAAAAATTGCTATGGATGGACGACAAAGCTACAGAAACACTCTATAACAAAGTTAAGAATGGAGAAATAAAGACCATAATTACAGACGTCACAATGGTTGCCAGTGGAATTAGAAAGGGAGCACTAGAACGACTTGGCATAGAAACCATTTGTTACATTAATAATCCAAGTGTTGTAGAAATGGCTAACACATTAGGAATCACAAGAGCAATGGCCGCAATGAGAATAGCGACATCGGAACATCCTGATGCTCTATACGCTTTCGGAAACGCACCTACAGCCCTATTAGAATTGTGTGACATAATACGTAAAAAGAAAATACAACCAGCCGGAATCATAGGCGCTCCCGTTGGATTCGTACATGTGGAAGAGAGTAAACATGCTGCAAAAACATTCTCGGCTATTCCGAAAATCATTATCGAAGGAAGAAAGGGAGGAAGCAATCTTGCTGCAACACTCGTAAACTCCATTCTCACATACGACGATGCAAAACAGTTAAAACCAGGAAGAGATGTATAAATGCACAGTCATAGGAATTAGTGACTCGCGCGAGCAATGGTTTTCGCCAAAGATACGTGAGATCATAAGGCAAGGAAAAGTGTTCAGTGGAGGAATACGCCATCACGAGATAATGAACGATTTCCTGCCTAAAGAACACGTATGGATTGACATAACCATTCCTTTATCTAATGTCTTCAATAGCTACAAAGCCTACGACGACATCATCATCTTCGCATCTGGCGACCCACTATTCTTCGGATTTGCCAACACCATACAAAGAGAAGTTCCTGAATGTAAGATTACAGTACATCCATACTTCAACTCAATACAAATGCTCGCTCATCGACTCTGCCTACCCTATCATGACATACGGTTCGTATCACTCACAGGACGTCCATGGGATAAGTTTGACGAGGCCCTAATAAAAGGAGAAACGCTAATCGGAGTCCTTACGGATAAAAAGAAAACTCCTGCCATTATAAGGCAAAGAATGAGAGAATACGGATACGACAATTACGATATGTACGTCGGAGAATGCCTAGGAAACGATAGCGAGGAAGCGATAACAAAAATTGGATACAAAGAGGATTTCAGCAACAACTCTTCTCCAACTTTCGCACAGCCAAATTGTATTATACTACAACAAAAGGTCAAGAAAGAGCAGTTCTTCGGAATTCCAGAAAATCATTTCGACCTTCTTGATGGACGTGTTAATATGATTACCAAGGCACCAATACGATTGGCAACACTCGCAGCACTTAATCTAAGAAATGCAAGAGTGTTTTGGGACATAGGATTCTGCACAGGAAGTGTTAGCATCGAAGCAAAACTGCAATGCCCTCACCTCGCCATCGAAAGTTTCGAGATTCGTCCTGAATGCCAAGAAATCATGGCCACGAACATGAAACGATTCGGAACGCCTGGCATAAACGTACACATAGGAGACTTTCTCACAACCGACATTTCTACACTACCTGTTCCTGACGCTATATTTATCGGAGGCCACGGAGGAAAGCTCGTTGAAATTGTCGACAAAGTAGTCGGACACATAAACTCATCAATAAAAGACAATAGAGAAAGCGAACCGAAACGCGAAAGGCTAATAGCCATCAATTCTGTGTCTGAAAAAAGTCATAATATGATGTACGAAGCTGCAGAAAAAAACAATTTTACACTAATTTCTGACAACAGAATAACTTTGAACGAGCACAATTCAATAAATATAATTACCTTTGCAATATGAATGAGAACACGTCAGCACTAACAACCACCGCAGCCATGACATTAGCTGTTGTAGGTATAGTCATGATGTTTATCATAAACATCGCCATAGGCTCTGTCCACATTCCCATGAATGAAGCCATACGGCTGGTACTTGGGCATGAAGCTAACAACTCAGAGATGAGTGAGATATGGCGAAATATCATATTCAAAACAAGACTGCCACAAACAATTACGGCTATAATTGCCGGTGCAGGACTCTCTGTGGCAGGACTTGAGATGCAGACGGTTTTCCGCAATCCACTCGCCGGTCCTTCCGTTCTCGGAATCAGTAGCGGCGCAAGTTTGGGAGTTGCTCTACTTATTCTGCTCTCAGGAGCCATAGGCGGAACAGCACTCAGCAACTTAGGACTATATGGAAATGTCGCTATGACCGTTGCAGCCGCAGCTGGCGCAATAGGAGTAATGGCCATAATCACCGTTGTAGCGCATAAAGTGAAGGGAAACGTGACACTACTCATCGTAGGAGTCATGATTGGCTATATCGCCAATGCTGTAATAGGCATACTAAAACTCTTCAGCCCTGCCGAAGACATAAGAGCATACACAATCTGGGGACTCGGTTCCTTTGCAAGCGTATCATCTTCCCAGATAAGTTTATTTGCATGTACTATGATCGTGCTACTGGCATTATCTACTCTGCTCATAAAACCGCTCAACATTCTTCTTCTCGGCGAATACTATGCACAGAATCTCGGTCTGAACGTGAAACAAGCACGAATGCTAATCATAATGTCATCAGGACTATTGGTAGCAATATGCACAGCTTTTTGTGGACCTATTTCTTTCCTCGGATTGGCAGTACCACATCTCACAAGAGGATTGCTACGCACATCCGACCACAGAATGGTTCTGCCTGGCTGCATTATCGTGGGAGCGCTGCTCGCACTAATATGCAACCTCATAGCAAGAATGCCAGGAACAGAAGGCACATTACCCGTCAACTCTGTAACGTCTCTCATAGGAGCTCCAGTAGTGATATGGGTAATTTTCAGCAGCAGAAGAAAATAATGCACTCTTACTAAAGTCAATACATCCCATTCCCTTATTTTCGGGGAAATATATTCTCACATAATTGCCCCAACTTTTCCGGAGAAATTAAAATCTCCTATAAGTAACAGGTGAAATAAATGTGTTGTTCTAATTATGTTTTGCGGTTGTAAGACTCTAATAGATTAAGGATTTTTAGTTCATTATCTAGCATACATATAAAGAATAATAATAAACAAATAAATATGATTTTAGATATAGTTTCATTCATTGCAGGACTTGTTCTGATTATCAAAGGAGCAGACTTCATGACTGATGGCTCATCTGCCGTAGCTCGTAGATATGGCATTCCGACATTGGTCATAGGTATGACCATTGTAGCTATTGGAAGCTCCGCTCCAGAACTTGTCGTCAGTTCTCTATCTTCCATCCAAGGCAAAACAGATATTGCCATAGGAAATGTTGTCGGAAGTAACATATTCAACATCCTGTCAATAATAGGCGTGACAGCTATCGTAGCACCTATCTCCGCTAGCAAAGGTAATGTGAGAAATGACGTACCTTTTGTTGTGCTTTCGTCACTTGTAATAGCTATCGCCACACTTGACACTTTCATCTCTGACGGGGAAACATGTAAAATATCACGCTCAGAAGGACTCCTGATGCTTTGCCTCTTTGCTATATACCTTAGCTACACACTTGCAATAGCTAAAGGTGGACAAGGGGCACAAGAAGGACAAGACGAGAATAGTAACATAAAGGAAATGCCACTGGCAAAATCAATAGTGTTTATCATCGGAGGACTTGCAGCACTCATCTTTGGAGGTAACCTATTAGTCAACGGGGCTACAGGAATAGCAACGACACTCGGAGTCAGCCAATCTATAATAGCACTCACAATTGTCAGTATCGGAACGTCATTGCCTGAACTCGCAGCATCTGTCATGGCTGCCAAAAAAGGTGACACAGCTATGGCGCTCGGAAATGTCGTCGGAAGCAATATATTCAATATATTCTTTGTTCTTGGAATTTCCTCAACAATAAGCCCTTTGGGAATTGGAAACATCACATTAGTCGACATAGCAACACTTATTCTTGCTTCTACACTATTCTGGTGGTTCTGCAGAACAGGATTCGCAGTAAAAAAATGGGAAGGAGCAATACTTATAATAATACAAATAATATACTACACATATCTTGTTATCAATGGATAAGACAGCAATAGAAATAAAAGGCCTAGTTACTGGCTATAAAGATAATAAAGAGAAAAAGATTATATCTGAGAATCTCTCAGCAACTATATACTCACACGAACTGACATGTCTGTTAGGACCTAACGGAGCCGGAAAGTCTACACTTCTGCGCACATTAGCTGGTTTCCAGCCTGCACTTGGAGGTACAATAGAAATCGACGGCATGGATATAAAAAGCTATAAGAGCAAAGATTTAGCACGACTTATCAGCGTGGTACTAACTGACAACTCTGGCATCAAAAACATGACCGTATCTGATGTCGTAGCTATGGGTAGAGCACCATATACTGGATTTTGGGGAAAACTCAAAGAGGCTGACAAGGTGTATGTCGACAAGTGCATCGACTGGGTTGGCATTTCTGAATTCAAATACAGAAAGATGCAAACTCTCTCTGATGGAGAACGTCAGAAAGTCATGATAGCAAAGGCTATAGCACAAGATACTCCTATAATCTTCATGGACGAGCCTACTGCTTACCTCGACTACCCAAGCAAAATACAAATGATGCTCCTGCTTCATCGTCTTGCAAAATCACTACACAAGACAATTTTCCTATCTACTCACGACCTCGAACATGCGCTACAAGTGGCAGATAATATCTGGATGCTCGATAAGGATAAAGGACTCACTACTGGTTCACCAGAAGACCTAACCGCACTGGGTATGATAGAGGAATATTTCAACCGCGACGGAATAACATACGACCGCGAACACTGCACCTTCACAATCGCACATGAGACTTCACGCGAAGTAGTGGTCAAAGGAAACAAAGATTCTCTCGAGTATAAACTTTGCTGCAAAGCACTTATCAGAAATGGCATTATGCCTGTAGACGACAGAGAGGACCCTGTAAAAGTAATGGTTCCTGGCGACGGCACATATAGACTGATAGAAAACGGAGAGGAAATCTACAACGTTAATCGAATTGAGTATCTACTAGGCACTATCGTTCCAACAATAGTAAAAAATCAGATTTCAGCTATTCGCGAAGCTGCCAACATGACTCAATTTGAATAATTTAAGATTTTACTTTTTAAGTATTAACGAGTCTTACTTAATATCTGCGCCAGATAATAGGTAACACAATATAGGGATTTTATATGAAAAAAATCATTTTATCGTTAATTGCAATTGCTGCATTTGTAAGTTTACACGCTATACCCGCAAAAAGAGTTCCATTTAATGTTACTCAAAGCGACAGTACAGAACTGACTCTTCAAAACAACGGAGATGAGAACTTCCATTTCCTGTCAACAACGGAGGGCATGCCTGTCATCAAGGTCAACAATTCATATTTCTATGCTACTCTAGAAGACAGCATACTCGTTGCCACAGACATCCTCGCACACAACAGCGATTATCAGTCCAACGAAGAAAAAGAATTCTTGGCAAACAATATAGAGGCAACGCAACAGGAAATTAGCAATGTATGGACTGCACTCCTTAAAAAGAGAAATGCCATACACATCAACAAGGCAAAAGCAAGAAAAGCGCAAGCAAAAACCTTCGGCTACCCTTCTTCTTTTAAAGGAGAAAAGAACGGCCTCGTCATTCTTGTCAATTTCTCTAACAAAACAATGAAATCGGCACACACGAACGAAGTGTTCTATGAACAATTTAACAAAGAAGGATATAGCGAGAATAATCACATAGGATCAGTACGCGACTATTTCCACGACCAAAGCTACGGAGCACTAACTATAAACTTTGACGTTATCGGTCCATTAACTTTGTCAAAAGCTTACTCATACTATGGAGCCAACGAAAATGGGAACGACAAACGTGTATGTGAAATGACTATTGAGGCTTGCAAACTCGCCGATAAAGCTGGAGTAGATTTCTCTAAATACGACTGGGATGGCGACGGACAAGTTGAACAGGTATATATCATATATGCCGGACAGGGAGAACATACAACAGACAATGCTAATCTTATCTGGCCACACGAATACGAACTGTCATTAGGTAAAGTAGGTGGCGACGGTACAGGCCCTATAACACTCGACGGAGTAACAATAGATACATACGCCATGAGTTGCGAATTAGCTTCTTCAAAAGGCGACCTATGCGGAATTGGTACTGCTTGCCATGAGTTTAGCCACTGTCTCGGACTTCCTGACGCATACGACACTAGTTATAATGGAGGATACGGAATGCAAGGATGGGA
The DNA here is from genome assembly GCA_024695315.1 of Bacteroidaceae bacterium. GTDB lineage: Bacteria > Bacteroidota > Bacteroidia > Bacteroidales > Bacteroidaceae > Minthosoma. Next base: position 5,527 of record JAILIJ010000273.1, on the reverse strand, counting down.
CCTACTCGACTCAGGATCATACAATGGACCTGGATACAACGGAGAGATACCTGCAGGATACACAGCATACGAAAGGTGGTTTGCAGGATGGCTTGACTTTGTAAAACTCGACTCACCTTGTAAAGTGAAAGACATGCCATCACTCGAAAGTTCGCCTACGGCTTATATCATATATAATGATGCCACTAAAAACGAATACTTCGTACTTGAAAACAGACAGCCAGACAAATGGCATTCTTATTTCCTTGATTACGAAGGTATGCACGGAATGTTAGTCACACATATAGACTACAACGAAGAAGCATGGGTTGACAATAGCGTAAACTCAGATGAGTCACATCAGCGTATGAGCGTCATTCCTGCCGACAATAGCTACGGTATTCTAAGAAATAACCAAAGGCAGCAATACTATGATGTATCGGAAAAAGAAGCTTACGGCGACCTCTTCCCTGGATACGATGATGTAACAGAACTGACAAACTCCTCTAACTTAAAAACAGGAGGAAAACTGTTTAACAAAAATACAGACGGAACCTACTACATGAACAAACCTATTACTGATATAACCGAAGAAAACGGACTCATATCTTTCACGTTCATGGGAGGATCGGAAGAAGTGATTAACGCCATTGCTGACATCGACTCTGACACTAATTCTGCAAAGAAATACTACACTCTAAGCGGAATAGCTCTCGACGCAGAACCTACCGAACCTGGCATATATATCATACGCCAAGGAACAGAAACAAAGAAAATACAAGTGAAATAATTCATCAAGTGAACGCCCATCTTACTTCGGGCGTTCACCAATTATAACCCATCATACACATATAAGAAAACACATATATGAAACATCCACTCTTGAGAACTTTGCTGATATGCCTCATTGCGCTTACTTGCAATGAAAATAGAATCCTTGCACAGGAACAAAACGACGGGACAGCCGTTGACATGTTCGCAAACATGAAAAAGGGCGATAAGGCTGCTATTGTAGCTGTCCATTTCGGCACAACAAATGACGAAGGACGAGTAGAGTGCATAGAAAGACTAAATACACACTTACACCAGGCCTTTCCTAAATATGACCTACGTGAAGCATGGACCTCAACAATAGTCATAAATAAAATGGCAGCCAAAGGAGTAGTGAAACAAACTCCTTCACAGGTACTGCAACAACTCAAGGATGACGGCTTCACACATATTCTCATTCAGCCATCATTCATAATAGACGGAGTGGAAATGGAATACCTAAAAGTGACTGTCAACAATTTCGTAAAATCATTTAAAGCAATACGTCTCGGACAACCACTACTTCTTTTTCCAGAAGACTACAGCAAAGCTATAGATATAGAAAAAAGTATCTTCAAAGACAAGAAATATATGAACGTCCTCGTATGCCATGGTAGCGTAGCATCTAAGAACTACCAATATACCATGCTCGACTATATGCTAAGAGAAAAAGGATTCGAAAACTGGACGGTGGCTACAATCGAAGGATTTCCAAGTTACGACAATCTCATAAGAAGACTAAAGGACGAAGGAAAAAAGAGAGTCAACCTCATTCCGTTTATGTTCGTTACAGGCGAACATGTAAAAAATGATATCAACGACATCTGGAAAAAGAAACTCGAAAAAGATGGTTTCAAAGTCAAGACGCACACTAAGGGTCTTGGACATACCGACGCTATACTAAAACTATACGTTGAGCATGCCCAACATACACAAAAGTTTCGCACCTATAGTCCATTAGAGCGAAAAATGATGCGACTTGCACAAGAATAGTAAAAGCGAAAGACTACTTCATTTCTCTTTTAGAAACAGTCCACAAACCTACAAAGGTTAGCAAACCATTCAACATCAAAAGTTCATATCCGAACTTATAACCAAAGATTCTTAAAGAGAAATAATCAACAAGATAACATACTACCGGAGATAATACCGCAATGTAAGGAACAAACTTACCTTGCGGTGTTCTGTTAGTAAAAATACCAAAAGCAAACAAACCAAGCAAAGGGCCATAAGTGTAACTAACAAGAGTATATATGAGGTCTATGACACTACTTGAACCTATCCACTTAAAAACAAGGGTAAACAATAAGAATATCGCTGTCATGACAATATGTACATAACGCCGCGTAGTCTCCTCTTTCTTCTCATCAGTCTTGTCACCCTTTCCAAATCCAAGAATATCAATACAAAAAGAAGTGCTAAGCGCAGTAAGCGCACTATCAGCACTTGAGAATGCACTCGCGATGACGCCAATGGTAAAAAGAACAACCACTGTATCCCCCATCACTCCAGATGCAGCCACCCCCGTGAGAAGTTCGTCTCCACTTTCAGGAAGAGAAATGCCCATCTTAGAATATAGCATCATCAAAAGCACTCCAAGGGACAGAAACAGCGCGTTGACAGGAATAAATAGCACTCCATAAGAACACATATCCTTCTGCGCAGACTTCAAATCTCTGCAAGTAAGGTTCTTCTGCATCATATCTTGATCGAGTCCCGTCATCACTATAACAACAAATACACCACTAAGAAACTGCTTCCAGAAATTCTGACGACTCACAAAATCAGAAAATTCAAACACACGCGAATGAGAATCCTCAACAACAGCTGTCACGGCCTCACCAAGACTCATGCCCAACATATCAGCTGCACGGAACATAATCATCACAAGAGCCACTATCAAACAAAATGTCTGCAATGCGTCCGTCCACACAAGAGCTTTAATACCACTCTTATGCGTATACATCCATATAAAGCCCAATGTCACAACTGCTGTCAGGCAATACGGAATACCAAGTGCATCGAACACAAATTGCTGAAGCACTAAGCATACAACATAAAATTTGGCAGCAGAAGAACTAAGCTTAGATATAATGAAAAACCAAGCCCCAGTCTTATAACTACTTCGTCCGAGCCTTTTATCCAGATAACTATAAATAGACGTGAGTTCCAATCTATAATATAAAGGTAAAAGAACAAAAGCCACAATAAGATATCCAAAGAAGAAACCGATACACATCTGCAGATAAGTCATGTCGCTATTCATCACCATACCCGGAACACCGATAAAAGTTACTCCAGAAAAGGATGCGCCAACCATTCCAAACGCAACGAGAAACCATGGTGACTGACGGTTACCACGGAAAAAAGCATCATTATCATCCCTCCTCACAAGTCTTGAAACAAGGAGTAAAAGCAAGAAATATATAAAAAATGTTATAAGCATGATTTTATTTTTATTACAAAGATACAGTTTATTTCAGTAAGAATTTATACCTTTGTGAAAAATCAAAACAAATATCTTATGAATTTATCTACGACCTTAAAATCCTTAGCTTTCCTATTGTTCATAGAAGCAATATCACAAGCATTGAAGCATCCGTTCTACTTTTACTTTGCTGACATATATAATATAAATGCAGCATTCGCATCCGGAGCCAGCTGGTATTATAACAATGCATCCGTATGGGTACAGCTTGGATTATACGCACTATTCGTCATCTACATGAACCAACTCGACAGTAGATCACCACACGCGCGTTTCGGAAGTGCATTCCGATTCGATCTATATGTCACAATAATCAACACTTTGCTTTTGATTATAAGTATTCCAAGCCTTGTCATCAGTTTCTCCATAAAAATCATTATTGAAATTGCAGGCATAGCAACAGCATTGATAGCCGGATACTCCATCTACCGAGACATCCCAACACCAGAAATGCAAACAGTTCGAAATTCCTATTGGATACTATCATTCAGACACCTAATCTACACAATAATAATGATTGTAGACATCTACCTTATACTGTTCAACGACGTCAATCCTGACATTTTCGGCAGTAAGAAATTTACATTCATATCATGGATACTACTTATGCCAATTCTGCTAATCAGCCGATTCTATCTGTTCAAGGGAATCCGCGAAATGGACATTAACATAAAAAAAACGAAACAAAAGCAGCAAATAGAAGAAATATAATTACAACACATTCCACACGGAATGCAACACTCTCAGATAGGCACATATCCTCAGTATTCAGCATACGAGGATTTGTGCCTATATATGGTTTATAGAAATACTCTCCAAAATAATGATGTGGACCTCCGAATCTGCAATCAAGTATACCAGCTAAAGCAGCCTCAGGCCATCCTGAATTAGGAGAAGCATGCATAGGTCCAAAATGGAATATGAAACCAAAAAGCTCACCCAACCCCGCATAATGCTTATTATCACTATCATCCTTGCCCTTACCAAAGTTCATACATCTATAGACTACAATCATCAAGATAGCCGTCAGACGAGCAGGAATATAATTGGCCACATCATCAATCTTTGCCGCCCAACATCCATAGTCCTTATAACGCTCATTCTTATATCCTATCATAGAATCCATCGTATTGACCATTTTATACGCAAACATTCCTGGAATGCCAAGCAAAGCAAACCAAAATAGAGGAGCCACAACTCCGTCAGAGAGATTCTCGGCAAGTGTCTCAAGCGCTGCAGTTCTACATTCCTGAGCAGACAACTTGCTCGTATCACGTCCAACAATCCTCGCCACCTGATTTCTTCCCTCTTCCACACTTCTATCTGTTGCCTCAAACACCAATTTAACCTCCTTACGAAGCGTATGTCCAGCCAAACAGAAGAAAACAAGAACTGAACATACAACTATATATAATAGTGAAGAAAGCCAAAAACTATTGCCATTCTCTATAGGCCAAAGTCGTATCAGTATCCATGTTACAAGATCTATAATAAAACGTACGAGCACAAAGATGAGCACTATACTACATATAGCAAAAAGTGCACCATTTAACTTACGCCACCTACCACGATTAAGCACTTTCTCCCACATGGATATCCATTTCCCCATTCCGACAACAGGATGTGGCAACCAAACCGGATCGCCAAACAACAAATCAAGTACCCATCCGAATAATAATGGTAGAGAAAACAAACCTACATGAATCAAAAAATAAGAATAATCCTCCATAAGTATCAGCTTAATAAAACATTAGTCAATATCAGCAAACATAAGCATAATGCTTATGTTTTTCACAAAACAAAGATAAATATTTCTCGCCACCTGTTAAAGAAATATAGAAAAAAATTTTTCTTTCATTTCGATAAAAAAGAATGATCAAATATAGAGAAAAACGGAAAAAATCACACTACAGTATGAAAGAATAATACATTATAAAGAAGTCTACATTTAACGAGCGTTAAACAATCATTTAATAGGCGTTAAACGAACAAAAAATGTTTGTACTGTGAATGACACACAAACTCATGCAGAACATTTTATTCATCAAAGCAGAATAATTTCTTTATCCATACTAAGCAATTCTCTAACTCATACGGAAAAATTCTTCGAATCACGCTGTGGTACGACCGTACCACAGCGTGATTTTGAAAACTTTTCCTAAATAACGTGAGTTCGATGAATTTATTTAGAAATGAGTGAGCTGATTATCAGAGGCGTTAATGAGAATGATTTTTGAGCAGTGTTTGAGC
>JAILIJ010000135.1 GCA_024695315.1 Bacteroidaceae bacterium | reverse complement strand
TACAAAGCTCATCAATAATCCTTTCTTTCCCCAGTATGGGGGTAATCACCACATAGCACTCTGCATATGAACTTAAGTATTTCTCAAAAGGAATAATTGGTATTCCTTCATATAAGGTGTTCTGTATTTCCAGCCTATTATCGATAAATGCAGCTACTCTCGATTTCCCCAAGAATCGCATCAACCTTCGGCCTCTCACACCTGCGCCCCATATTACAAATCTCATCAAAATCCTCCGATTTTATATATGGATAAATTAATCAACCCCTGTTAAACCTTGATATGTTGCGTAACTCCCTAGATGCTTTACCTGTGGAGAAACCTTGGACGGCGTAGCACAGAATGCCAAAGACACTAAGAAAAGTTGGCTCATTGCTGCTATAAAGGACGGAATTGAAATCCCTAAACCGGCCAAGGAAGATAACGATCAGTACTTCGGATAGTTCAAACTACTTATTAATAAAATCGTTGTAATATTTCTTTTCAAGCTAATCAAAATTTGGTATATATTTCCTTAGCTTTCAATAAATCATCCACTGTATCCACCTCAGTCCAACTATAAGTTTGTATGTCTGTATAGTGAAGTTGAAAGCTATCAGAGAAAATCATTTGAACCAACGCAGTCTCATACCACTGATTGTAATATCCTCCATTTATCATGTGATCTATTTCAAACTTCAACTTTTCTACTCCGGAACCAGTAAGTCGCGTGATACCTGCATATTCACCATGATAGTTCTTTAATTCCTTGCTCATGACGGTGACCAACTCGCCATGCACTTGAACATTGTAGTCACCATCCGCACGAATAGAACCATCCATTAACACAACATCCTCCTGGACAGGGGATGTGATGACTTCTTTACATAGATTCTGCTCAAAAACAATGTCTGAATTTATGATTACTGTTGGGCCATTCATGTGTTCGCGTGCCAACCAAACAGATGCAATGCTATTTGTAACTTTATAAAAAGGATTATGGATAAATCTCACATTGCTAAATTCCTTTATCTCTTCGTGTATCTTATCTTGTGCAAATCCTGTAATTATAATGATTTCTGCCTCTGAATCGAATTTGTTTATAAGGCCAATCATTCTTTTTATGATTGTCATTTCAGGGCCGAGCTTAAACAAACATTTTGCACTTTCTTGCGTTAGGGGATGTAATCTCGTTCCTATCCCAGCTGCTGGAATGATATAATTCACGTGCAACCACCTCAAAATAACAAAAGTCCATATCTATAAAAAGTACCTTTTATCGGGAATTGAATATTATAACCTATATTCATATTTTCAATTGTCTTAATCAAATTTACACCTATAGCCTCCCATGGTATTCTGGCCTTTCCTGGATTATTGCACTTTTCCTTACCGCAACCGTTCTTGCACAAGTTACACGAACCCCCGATAAAAGAAATTGCCATACTATTATCATTACAATATAATATTCTCTCTAAATCCAGCAACTTTCGATGCAAATCATTTGTCGACTCTGTACGAACACTATCATAATCCTCAATTTTGAATGTTCTTCTATATATGACTACCATTAGATTGTCATATTCCATTATTACCTTTTTATAATCCAATGATGGTATATGTGGAGGACAAGTCCATTTCGTACCATACCTTGCACAGTAGAAGCAGTTCACTTTAACACGTTCTTCAAATACAAGAGCCTCCTTTTCCATAGGATGCATCGACATATATGGGTTTTTGCTTATTTCACTTTGCAACAACGACATAATCTCCGATGTCCCCATATTAAACATTGCCCCCTTAACTAGAGCGTAATTTACTTTCTATAAAATCTACCACAAGACGGCTAGAATCTCCAGGCTGTTTCAAACCAAGCATTTGAGTAAACTTATTTATTTTATCTAGATAAACGTTATCGTCGAAATCACATATTTCTCTATACAACATCTCCTCTGACAACGCATAGGGAAATGGCAAATCTTCAAGGTTCCACAATAACCTTCCTCTTTCTACCTCATAAGCTTTTAAATCTGGTACATACAGAAAGATTGGTATACCCATATACATTGCATC
>JAILIJ010000115.1 GCA_024695315.1 Bacteroidaceae bacterium | reverse complement strand
GTCTGATTCGGCCAGGCTTTCCTGCTTTATTCGTTTATTTCTTCTTGACGTTTTTGCTTGCTTGACTAACCGAAGTTAGTCTTGCTGCCTTGTCTTATGTTGCAGTCTGTCAAAGATCTAATTTGCTTGTTTCGAGGAGTGTTTTGTGAGGCGGTAACCTCGTTGCTTCCCGAAAGCGAGTGCAAAGGTACGGACTTTTTCTAAACTGACAAATCCTTCAGCAAGTTTTTTCAAGCAAACATGCATTTTTCTTGATTTTTGCTAAAATATGCACAATAGAATTCCGATAAAGACATTTTTAAGCAAATAAATTGATCTGTTCGACCACATATTTGGCTTCATCAAAATTTAATGCAGGCCCCATAGGAATACTCAATTCTTGCTTAGAAATAATATCTGTAATCGGCAAACTGAGCGTTTCAAATTCCTTATAGCAGTCCTGTCTATGTGCTGGAACAGGATAATGAATCAAAGAATGCACCCCTTTATTTTGTAAAAAAGACTGAAGTTCGTCTCTTCTATCACTTAAAACTGGGAAAAGATGATAAACATTATTAGTATGTGGTAAACGTTTAGGAAGAATAACACAAGAATTAGAGATATTCTCATAATAATAATCAGCTATCATCTGTCTGTGTTTATTATCCCCGTCCAAATATTTTAACTTAACGTCAAGAACGGCAGCTTGAATTTCATCAAGTCTTGAATTTCTTCCTTTATATTTATAATAATATTTGGCCGTAGATCCGTAATTAGATAATGAATGTATTGCATTTGCCAGGTTTTCGTCATCTGTGGTAACTGCACCAGCATCGCCGAATGCTCCTAAATTCTTACCAGGATAGAAAGAATGAGCAGCTGCATCGCCCAAAGAACCAGTTTTCTTTAATATTTGTTCATTCGTTTTCCAACAACATCCATGAGCTTGAGCATTATCCTCAAGAAGAAGTAAATTATAAGATTTACATAAATCGTATATTTTCTCAGTATAAGCACAACGTCCATATAGATGAACAATCATTATTGCACGTGTACGTTCAGTAATCAACGTTTCAATAGCCGAATCATCAATTACGAGAGTATCCAAACGTGGTTCTGCAAAGACAGGTACGAGATTATTATCCGTAATAGCAAGAATAGTTGCAATAAAAGTATTAGCGGGAACAATAATTTCATCTCCATCGTGCAATCGTCCAATTTCCTTATATGCACGTAATATAAGAGTCAAAGCATCTAATCCATTTCCGACGCCAATACAATATTTTGTTCCTATATAATCTGCATAATTCTTTTCAAAACATTTGGTTTCTTCACCTTGAAGGTACCAACCAGAATCCACTACCCTACTAATCGCCTCCTTGATTTCCGTATCATGAAGAGCAGTAACAGATTTAAGATCGAGAAAATTCACTTCCATTAGATAAACGATATTTTGTTTTCTGCAAAGATATGACAAATTAGTATAAAGGCAAAAACGCGTTCTGGATTTTTTCGGACATATAAAATCTAAACACATCATAATTAAAAATACGAAGGAATTACGAAGGACTAACGAAGCGTTACCGAAGGAAGTTGGGTTAAATAATTCTCCATTATAGTTTATAATTTCCGGACAAAATAATATAAGCCATGCAAAAGTAAACTAATCATTATAATCTAAATACAATCATATTCAACAAACACTTAATTTGAATTATTAAATGCAAAAAACGAACTTATACATTTTTTAATAAATGTGCAATTAATTATAAGAAAATTTAAAATATCATAAATAAAAAATGACAAAATCAACAAAAAGTCACCCTTTTCCCGCAAAACAAAGCATATTTATAGCAACAAAAAACAAAATGACAGATATTTGATATTTTTAATTGTAAACAATATTGACAATTAAAATAAAAATGATATTTTTGCAAAATAATTGTAAATATCCATCGTATTATGAAAGATAGAATAAATGAAATTCTAATAAAAGGTCACAAATATCGTGATCCAGATTATAAAGCCAGTAAATTGGCAGAAGACTTGGGGGTCAATATTTTCTCCTTATCAAAAATAATAAAGGCGAACTATGGATGTCCCTATTCTGACATTGTCCTCTCACTACGTATTAAGGATGCAAAAAAACATTTGTCCAATCCTAAGAAAAATTATTTAAGTATAGATGATATTGGAGTATTAGTCGGATTTAAGAACAGAATGTCTTTTTTCAACGCATTCAGAAAATATGAAGGTTCTACTCCATATATATATAGGAGAACTCATCAAAATGATGACCATTACTTTCAATATTCCAACGAAAGATTTGCTGACCTTCAGCTTTTGAGATATAAGGTTCACGGATTTGAGGAACTTACTTTGAAACAAAAAATTTTTATATATTATCTTCAGGAAGCAGCACTTTGGGGACGTGACATTCTTTTCGACCAAAATGGCAAGTATAATCTACAGATAAGGAATATACTGGAGTCCATATACACAAAATATAAGGGCGACAAAGAGTCTGAGGACTTTAAGAACCTTGAAGTATATTTGAAAAGAGTATGGTTTTCAAATGGTATTCATCATCATTATGGATGTGAAAAATTTACGCCTGCTTTTAGTGAAGAGTGGTTTAGAATTCAGGCCAATAAATATTGTAACTGTACAGACAGTCTTGACCAAATCTGCGAGGTAATATTCAACCCTGAAATAATGAGCAAGAGAGTCAATCTTGCAGAGGGCGTAGATTTAATCAAAACGTCAGCTTGCAATTACTACGATGGAGTAACACAAAAGGAAGCTGAAGAATTCTATGCAAAACAAAAATCTGAAGGCGATCCTATCCACCCTGTCATGTACGGAATGAATAGTACATTGGTAAAAAAAGATGGAGAAATAAAAGAAGATAAATGGGTTACCACAGGCAAATATGGAGAGGCGCTAAATAAGATTGTTGAGAACTTGAAACTGGCACGTCAATATGCAGAAGATAGTCAACAAGAAGAAATTATCGACAAAATTGTCAAATTCTACGAGACAGGAGACCTAAAAACCTTTGACGAATATAGTATTCTATGGGTAGAAAATACAGAACCACTCATAGACTTTGTAAACGGATTTATCGAATGTTACGGCGACCCACTTGGACTAAAATGTTCTTGGGAAAGTATCGTTAATTTCAAAGATTTAGAAGCCACAAAACGTACCGAGACATTGAGTAATAACGCCCAATGGTTTGAGGACAACAGTCCAGTTGCTCCAGAATTTAAGAAAGAGAAATGCAAAGGCGTAACAGCAAAAGTCATCAATGCCGCAATATTAGCCGGCGACCTATACCCTGCATCCGCAATAGGAATAAACCTTCCTAATTCCGATTGGGTTCGAAAGGAGCACGGTTCTAAGAGCGTAACAATAGGCAATCTTACTGATGCCTACAATAAAGCCGCAAAAGGCAATGGCTTTACAGAAGAATTTGCTTACTCTGAATACGAGAAGAAACTTATTGACAAATACGGAGACATAGTAGACGATTTACACACAGATTTACATGAGTGTTTAGGACATGGAAGTGGAAAACTTCTCGATGGAGTAGATGGCGATAGTCTAAAGGCTTATGGTTCAACTATAGAAGAAGCGAGAGCCGACCTTTTTGCCCTTTACTATTTGCCTGACAAGAAACTTGTTGAATTACGTCTCACACCTGATGGCGACGCATACAAAGCCAGCTACTACTCTCAGATGATGAACGGCCTATTGACTCAGCTTGTGCGTATAGACTTAGGAAAAGACATAGAAGAAGCTCACATGCGCAATCGAGCTTTAATTGCAAGATGGGCCTACGAACATGGAAAGGATGAGAATGTCGTTGAAATAGTACAAAAAGAAGGCAAGACATACGTAAAAATCAACGACTATGCTCGTCTCCGTCTTATATTCGGAGAGTTACTTGCAGAAATACAAAGAATAAAAAGTACTGGCGACTACGAAGCTGCTAAGAATCTTGTTGAGAACTATGGTGTAAAAATCGACGCAAAGTTACATAAGGAAATTCTTGACAGATATGCGCGTCTCAACCTTGCACCATACAAAGGATTCATTAATCCAATGTATAAAGCCATACATAGAAAAGGTGAAATTGTCGACATAAAAATATCTTACAACGAAGGCTATGCAGAGCAGATGCTAAGGTATTCAAAGCGTTATTCTGTTTACAAATGAAATTATTAAAATTTCGGAAGTAGTTAGAATTAAAGTAAACGTATCTATGGACATAAAAGAAAAGATATTAGAAGTTAAAAAAGAACTACGTTCAAACATGAATGGCATAGCCTCAGCTGCCATGCGCCAGTCAGCGGACTATAGAGTCAATTTTGGAGTTGAGCTACCACGATTAATTAATATAGCCAAAGAATTTGAGCCCAACCACGAGTTAGCTCAGGCATTATGGAAAGAAAATGTACGTGAGTGTAGAATATTAGCAACTATACTCATGCCAACAGAACGTTTTGACTCTGAGCTATGTGACATTTGGGTTGATAACATTCGTACCATCGAGTTAGCTCAGCTATTCTGCTTATATCTTATGCGCCGTTTGCAGTTTGCTTCAGAAAAGGCATTTGAATGGATGGCATCAGATAATGAAATCAAACAATGCTGTGGTTATCTGACTCTTTGTCACGTTTTACGTCAAGGAGAACTGTCAGAACGAAGTTCAGACGAATTTCTTGATCAAGCAGCAACCGTACTTAACCAAACAGATGCAAAAGAAGAAAGTAATATTGAAGGAAAAAGTTCTATATTAAAAACTCAAGTAATCAAAGCACTACAAATATATAGCTCCCAGAGTAAAGAAAACGCAAATAAGGTTAAAAAAATAGCAGATTATTTGCCTTAATGCTTTAAAAGCAATAAATTTGTGCGGTTTATGTTAAATAGTATATGGAGAAAGAAGATAAATTTATTGGGGCAAAGGCCGTTTTAGACGCATATATCTCAAGTCAAAATATGCGTAAAACGCCCGAAAGAGAAGCCATTCTGCAAGTACTTCTAGAAATGGAAGGACATCATAGTGCAGATGAGATATTAACAATGATGCCAGGAAGGTTTCATGTAAGTCGCGTAACGGTGTACAGCACACTTCAGCTATTTGCCAGAATAGGTCTAGCTTATAGTCATCCAAGAGAAGGCGCCACACTTTACGAGAACGCCTATAACGTAGCGCCACATAATCATTACATTTGTACAGAATGTGGTGAAATAACCGACTTATACGATTCCAGCATCACAAGTTTAGCCATGCAAGCTAAAACGCCTCGTTTTACCAAGCTCTATGCTAGCACATACATCTACGGACAATGTGCTAAGTGTAAAGCTAAGATAGCTCGATGGCACAAGGCAAGTACTAAGCTTGCTGCACTTTCTGCTGCAGCACACTCAATAACAGAGAAGAAGCAGCCAGAAGATGAAGTTAAGAAGAGAAAATATACAAGACGAAAATAACTACTACATAAGAACTTAAACATTAAAATTCAAACATAATGAAAGTAGATGTTCTTTTAGGTCTCCAATGGGGAGACGAAGGCAAAGGCAAGGTTGTAGATGTACTCACTCCACGCTATGACGTTGTAGCACGTTTCCAAGGAGGTCCTAACGCTGGACACACACTCGAGTTCGAGGGACAGAAATACGTCCTTCGTTCTATCCCTTCGGGTATTTTTCAGGGTGACAAGGTAAACATCATCGGTAATGGTGTAGTATTGGCTCCAGACCTTTTCATGGACGAGGCAAAAGACCTCGAGAAGTCAGGTCACGAACTCAAGAGTCGTCTCCACATATCCAAGAAAGCTCACCTTATCATGCCAACCCACCGTCTTCTCGATGCTGCTTACGAAGCAGCTAAGGGTAAGAACAAAGTTGGAACAACAGGTAAAGGAATTGGTCCTACTTATGCCGACAAAACAAGTCGTACAGGTCTTCGTGTAGGAGACATTTTGGACAACTTCGAGGCTAAGTATGCTGCAGCAAAAGCACGTCATGAGGCCATACTCAAGTCACTCAACTATACAGATTATGACATCACAGAAGTTGAGAAAAAATGGATGGAAGGTATAGAATATCTACGTCAGTTCCCTATAGTAGATTCTGAGCACGAAATCAACAATCTGCTTAAGTCTGGTAAGTCAGTTCTCTGCGAAGGTGCTCAGGGCACAATGCTTGACATCGACTTCGGTTCATATCCTTTCGTAACATCTTCAAACACCATTTGTGCAGGAGCATGTATCGGTCTTGGTGTCGGTCCAAATAAGATTGGCGATGTATTCGGTATCATCAAGGCATACTGCACACGAGTAGGTGCAGGCCCATTCCCAACAGAGCTCTTCGATGAGACAGGTGCAAAGATTCGTGCCATTGGACACGAATATGGCGCAGTAACAGGCCGTGAGCGCCGTTGCGGATGGATAGACCTCGTAGCACTCAAATATGCTATTATGGTCAGCGGAGTAACAAAGCTTATCATGATGAAGAGCGATGTTCTCGATGATTTCGAAACCATTAAGGCTTGTACAGCTTACAAACTTAAAGATGGTAGTGTAATTGACTATTTCCCATACGAAATAGACGATGTAGAACCTGTTTATGTTGACATGCCAGGTTGGAAGACAGACCTTACAAAGATGACAGCAGAGTCACAGTTCCCACAAGAATTTAAGGATTACATAGCATTCCTTGAAAAAGAACTTGAGACACCAATTTCAATCGTAAGTGTTGGTCCAGACCGCGAACAAACAATCGAAAGATAATCAGCTATTTTTACGCTGAAAAATATTCATAATAAAGAGTTTAAGACCCAAATCTTAAACTCTTTTTACTTTTTTATATATTTTATTATTGAAAAATCATAACTTTTTATTTTCTTTGCACAAGAATTGGTGTAACGTTTTTACTAAAATCAAGACATGAATATTTTTTCCAGGATTTTATTTTTAATAACGATATTTATTAGTTGTACAAATAAATTACACGCTCAGTTAAAAGACGGAATCTATTATCTCAAAAATTCCGCCACAAGCATGTATTTAGGCGGAGCAAACACTAACGGAACGCAAGCTTCACTTATAAAATATGGACAACCAATATATTTAATAAAAAAATCAGATAATACTTTTGCTTTGGACACAAAAATGTTCAGCAGTAGCACAAGTCATTATCTTGGGACTAATTTATACATGGATTCAGAAATCGCTTACTGGACTTTTACAGAAATAAGCGAGGGAACCTATGCTCTTTCTTGTGAAGAAAACAAATATCTGGCTTACGATGGCAATTCAACTACTTTGACCACTACCGACAATTACAATTCTAACGCTTCCCAATGGAAAGTTATCAGCGAAGAAGAACGTTTGTCAAGTCTAAAAGCTGGAAGTGATGCGACATTCATTATTAGAGATGCAAACTTCAGTAAAAACATGGGCCCTGCTTACGGACAATCATACTGGACAGTAGGAAACGTAGCCAACCCATCTGACTTGATAATCTCATCTGGTAACTCTACAAATAACTGTGCATCTGCATATCATACTACTTTCGACACTTATCAGATACTCAAGAATATACCTAACGGCACATATACGCTAAATGTTCAGGGATTCTATAGGTTAGACGCAGGAAGAGCAGCTTACATTCCCGAATTTTACGTAGACGAGGAACTAGAAACATTCCTACCATCTACAAATGGCGAAAGTACTGTCAACGATGCCTGTACGTCATTTACTCTTGACATGTATAACACAAAAATTGTTTTCAACGTTTTGGACGGACGAGTAACCATAGGTACACGTCTTGAAAAGAATATGAATATATGGTGTTGCTGGGATAATATGCGCCTAACCTACACTAAAGAACTCGACCAAAACCTGAACGAGAAAGCATACGAACTTTCTATGAATGCCGCCAAGGAAGCTCAAGAACTATACATGAACAAAGATATAAAACAAAAACTCGACTCATGGATAGACCATAAATACGTAGCTGAGTCATGCTACGATTCGCTCGATTCATACATAAGAAGACTTAATAAATTGACAGGCGATGCTTTTGATTCTGCAGACATATATGAAAATGTGAAAAATCATTATAATATGTGTGATTCACTTGATGAATCAGGAAAACAAATCTTTAAGGAGCTTGCCGCTGATATCTACGCATCTTATACCGAGCAAACCATAACTAACGGAATAAGAGAAATAGAGACTCTGGACTCACTATATAATGTAGCCTACTTACAACAGACAACACCAGGTACGGACATGACAAAAGTCATTGTCAACCCAACTATAGATGGTAGTACAGGGTGGATCACAGAAATTCCGAATGGAGGTAATGGACCTCTTCTCAACAACACATCTTTTGAGTACTGGGGAGGTGGATCTTTGGATGAGGAAGAAAGATCGTTCAATTACTATCAGACCGTCAACGGACTACAAAACGGAAAATACACCGTGACTTGCGAAGCATACAACTCAATGAACAACGTGGAATATGGCTTTTCTAAGTCTTCGGGAATCTACGCAACAAGTGGCGGAATAACCGTTAAAACTTATGTTGACGAAGATAGTGAGACTCTTAAAGAGTATACAACTCCAGAAATACACGTAACTGACGGAACCTTGACATTTGGAGTAAGAAACTTCAACACAATGGTGGCACGCTGGTTTGTGGCAGACAATTTCAAACTTACACTTGCCGAATCCGATGTAACCTCAATAGTAGAAGTCAACTCACATAGCAACCAAGTGATAAAGAAAATATACTCACTCGACGGAGTTGAACGTTCGAAAATGTCAAAAGGTATAAACATAATTAAATATAGCAACGGAACAACGAAAAAGGTATATATAAAATAGTCAGCAATTTAGAAAGCTAGCGTGTCATTATGCAAGTCTTCCTCACAAAACAATAACATTTCGTTTTTCGACTTTTGAAAAAATAATACGAAGGAGATACGAAGGAGAAACGAAGGTAATACGAAGGAGATACGAAGTGACATTTTGTAATGTAATAGCCTTCCAACATACTCATCTACAAAATATAGATATTGACTCAAGTAGAAATTTATCTACTTGAGTTTTTTCTCCTCAAGATTGTTGCATATCACACATTTACACATATCTTAAAAAGATTTTATAACTTTTAACAACGTATTTTTGTTTTTTCCATATTTTTTACGTTTATTTGCATTTGATTTATAAAAAATTCTTGACGTGAGATCATTGCAATAAAATACAATGTCACATACTAGGAAAAGAACTAAACTTTATAATTAACTATATCTTCAACTTAACAAAAAAAAGAAATGATCAAGAAAACGTGTTATGTCTCTGCTTTGCTTTTAGCATTAAGCAGCAGTTCATATGCTCAGATTACATCAGATACTGAGTACGTTATCCAAAACGTAGAAAGCGGATACTACTTAGGAGGTGCAAATAATTGGGGTACACATGCAGCTTTAACAAGCAAACCACAAAGATTTACAATAGTAGGTTCTGAAAATGTTTACACTCTCGATTCTCACCAGTATAACTCAGAAACTTCTCACTACTTAGCTACTAATCTTTTCGTAGATGGAGATGCAACAAACTGGACAATACAAGAGACATCAGATGGTACAGGAATCTTCACAATAGAAAACGGTGGACAATATCTTACAGGAAATGGCAAGAACGAAAATGTTTCTTTCGGAAGCGATAAAACATCTTCTGCCGCTCAATGGAAATTCATCACCATCGCTGATGTCGTAGCTAGTCAAGCTAACGCAACAGCAGAAAATCCTGTTGACGTCACCGCATTCATTAAGAATCCAGAATTTAAGCGTAACTCTTACAACACAGCCTACCCTACTTGGACTGTAACAAGTGCTGACGGAACAAATTCAGCTCAGAACTATAAGTTCGGCGATCCATACGCAAACTGCGCTGAATCTTGGCATTCAAACAATGGTTTCGATTTCTCACAGGAAATGACAGAGCTCCAACCGGGTGTCTATCGCTTAGATGCACAAGCTTTCTATCGTCAGGAGGGTGAGGATACTCAGAACATCCCATACATCTACGCTAATAATGAATATTCTAACTTCTTGGAAATTTCAGGAACAGAAAATTCTATGGCTGAGGCCTATACTTCTTTCCTCAATAAGGCATATTCAGTAGAACCAATATATGTTTCTATAACATCAGAGAATAATACTCTTAAGATTGGTGCACACGGCGATAACCTTACTCTTTGGAATATCTGGGGAGAATTCTCACTCACATATTATGGAGATGTTACTATAAATGAAGTAAAAAATGCTTCTTACATCGTCAGCTACCGCCAAGCTTTGGCTGATGCTTTAGCAATCGACCAAACTGCTAAGATGAAGGAAAGCACTCTCGAAGCTCTGAAAGATACTTTATCAGCTTATCCAGAGAAAAGTGTAATCACTACTGATGCTACTTCCGAAGATATCGAAAGAGCAACTAAGGCACTTCTTGCTGTAACAAACGAAGCTAAAAATTCTATTAAGGGATACGCTTCAGCTCAAGCTGCAGCTCTTATGGTAAAAGAACTTCTTGAGAACAATAACTTCTACACAACAGAAACTTATGCTAAGTTCTATGCCGACTACGATAGAGTGGTTAAAGGACTTGCTGCTGACTCACTCGACAACACTTTCGCCCTCAACTACAAGACTAAGGTCTTTGGTTCTGGACACAAGACAGAAAATACTGTTGACGACTTATTGCTTTCTACTTGGGGAACATCAAACTACGACTCAGACCTCTGTATCAATACATGGTCAACTGAGGGAGACAACAAAACTAACGGTTCAGGCATGGTTGTTCCATTCTTCGAATATTGGGTAGATAATGCAAAGTCACTTAACGCAACAACTAAGACTGGTACTCTCACAGGTCTCGAAAATGGTACTTACGAAGTTTCAGCTCTTGTACGCGTACGTAAATCTGACAGCGCTACAGACGATGCTACAGGCATCACAATGTCAGTAAATGGCGGAGATGCTACCGATGTTTGTGCAGGTTCTACTTGCGACGATGGCACTCAGTTCTTCTACGGTACTTTCAAAGCTACAGGCGAGGTTATCGACGGTACACTTAACGTATCTTTCAACGTTGCTGACGGTAACAATATCAACTGGCTTTCTTTCAAGAACATAAAATACACAAAGATTGAAAAGGAAGAAGAAAAACTTACTTACATAGATTACACATCTTACATCGTAAATAGCACTCTTACAGACGAAGAGGCTGGATGGACTATCGTAAACGGAAAGAACTATGACGCTTCAGGTGTCGTTAAGTTTAGCTCTGGCGCAACAAACGCAAGTATCAGTCAGGTCATCAAACTCCCTGCAGGTCAGTACAAACTTACTGCTAAGGCTTGCTTCCGCTACGGTAACACAGAGCAGGCTGAATACGAGGCTATCAATTCTAACGAATACAACACTCACCTCGTGAAGCTTACAGCCGTTACTCCAGAAAATACTTATGCAGTAAACGTTCAGAACAGATACGAAGGCGCTTCTGAAACAAACTACTCTGAGTCAGGTACAGTATTAGTTAATAACCTTTACGTTCCAAACTCTTCTGATGCTGTTAAGGCTTGGTTCAACGCAGGAAAATATGCTAACGAACTCAAATTTACAGTTGAAAATGATAGCGAAGTAACTATCGCCATCACAAAGGAGACTGCTGACGGAATGGACTACACAGTTGTAGGCGACTGGACTCTCGAACGCGGTTTGAATGCAGAAGAAGTTCTTTCTATCTCTAACATCGCTACAACTTCAGAAAACAACGATGTTAAGAAAATAATCCGCAACGGACAGATTGTTATCGTTAAGGGCGGAAAAACTTATAACGTAACAGGTGCTCTTCTAAAATAAACATCAAGTAAAAAACTTTCTCTTACAGAGTATTAATATTAAGCACAGGAATTAGATTTTTAATTCCTGTGCTTTTTTCTTTAATCTTTAATCTCTAAGACAAGTGGATTATCCATAAAAAAAGGAATAAGGATAACAGACAAAAAAGAAAAATAGATTTTTTATTACTATTTCAAAGTATTTTATAAATTTTATTTGTCTGTTTTAGATTTTTTTTGTTTTTTT
>JAILIJ010000086.1 GCA_024695315.1 Bacteroidaceae bacterium | reverse complement strand
CTAAGATGCCTGGTCTGGAGGCGAAGAATGATGGAAGCATCGAGTATCAAGGGAAGAAAATTAATAAGTTTTACATAGAAGGCATGGACCTGCTCGGTAGCAAGTATTCGCAGGCAAGTGAGAATCTTTCGGCTAATAAGGTCAAGTCCGTGCAGGTGCTGGAGAATCATCAACCTGTGAAGATGCTTCGTAATATGCAGTTTTCTGATCGAGCGGCCTTAAATTTCGTGCTCAACGATGATGCAAAGAATGTATGGACTGGGATTATTGAAATTGGTTCGGGTACAACGTTACAAGAGGACTACCGATGGAATCGTGAGGCGCGTCTGGTTGCTATGTTATTCGGACGTCATCGTCAGAGCATTTCTATGTATAAGACCAATAACGTGGGTAAAGACATATCTGGCTAGGTAAATAACCTCGTTGACACGGAGACAAATAGGTATGAGGCAAACTCACATCATTTTATAAGTAACAATTACCAATCATTTTCTACCATCAAACTGCGTCAGCGTGAAGTTATGGTGAAGTATTCATGGACGTTTTAAGTGCTCGTAAAATTCCCATTTTAACGTATATAAATTGATATAAAACGATAGTGGTTGTTGGCCTATTTTAATGTTTTTGTAGAGTTATTTAGCCAAAATCTCACATACTCTATCCTGATAAATGTGTCCATTTTTATTTTTCAAAACACCATTTATGATGATAGAAAAGGCCAAAATATGTCCGTTTGACGCATCTACGTATCCCGCCAGACTACTTACTCCCTTTACTGTACCAGTCTTTGCGTGAACATTATATTGAGTCGCACCAGTTTTCATGCGGTCGCTTAAAGTTCCGTCTTCTCCTGATACAGGTAGCGCAGGGTAAAGATGTTTGAAAATATTCTCGTTTAGATAAGCATACCTTAGCATTCCAACTTGCGTGCTTGCGGTATGGTAATTGTAAAGGCTTACACCACTTCCGTCTGCTATCTCTATGTCAGTTAGAGAACATCCGGCTTTACGTAGAGTATTTTCTATATGACGTATTGCATCTTTATATGTGCAATTCTTTTTCTTATTGAACTTTGCAATATGAAAGAATATAGACTCGGCATACAGATTGTCTGAGTTTTTCATTACTCTTTTTAGTATGGAATCTATCGGCGTTTTGCAAGTGTAGAAATTGTGGTATGAAGTCTTGATAGGTAGATTTTTGACTCCATAATTTATAGATTCTAGAGTGTCGCCTTTTTCATTCAAGGCAACGACACCATTTTCGAGTAATATATCTCCGAAAGTCTTGGTAAAATGTAGCCAAGGTCTGAAGTAAGGATTTTTAGAGTATCTTGTCGAAGCTGGAGAATTTTGTCCTCGGTCGAATAGGAGTGCAGTGAGATATGGTTCGTATTTTGAGGGAACATCATCCCAGCACCAACCTTTTCCATAGAGAAGAGAATCCTTCATGCTAATGTCAGAATATATATTCCCTTTTATAGTTTTTACCCCTATATTGATAAGTTGTTTTGCCATGTTACATACGCTATCGTATGTTAGAGTGGGGTCCATATCCCCAACTATGTATACATCGCCGTTTAGAGTGCTGTCTCTGAGCGAAATATTGCCAGTATAGTATGCTTTGGTCTTGTAGTTATATTCACCTCCTAACACGTTAAGAGCTGTAATTCCTGTGAGTAATTTTTGTGTTGATGCTGGTCTTAGCACTTTATCCGCATTATAGGCAAAAAGTAGTGAGTCGTCAGTAAGGTCATATACGCACAATCCAACGGTATAAGGAGCATATTCCGCCTCTTCCGCCATTAAGGATAGACCATTTTGTATAGCAATATCCCATGGTATAGTATCTTTAGCTATAGAATCGCTCTCAAGAATATTTATTGTTGTTGTATCGTTTTGTATTTGTGCATTTGCACCAACGTAAAAGGCCAATATAAAAAGGCAAAATAGAGCCTTAATCTTCGTCATCTTCATCTTGATTGTTTTTCAGTTTTATTTTTGTAATCTTCTTCACAAAATCCTCTTCATTTTCCGGATTTACCGGTATTTCGTGTTCGTCATTGGTTATAATGAGCAAATAAGTCATAAGAGCCTTATTTCCTATTTTCCAACGACAAATCTTGTCAATCTTTTTTATGTCATCGACATCAATACAGATGTCCTTTGAGAAACGTCCGTTGTGGACAATTAGTTTTTCATCGGTAGTGATTGTATAAGTTGTGTTAATCATCTTTTCGACTATTACTACCATGATAAAAATTATGACAGTAAAGACGACTCCAATCATAGGTTTGCTGCTGTTGTTTACTTGCCATAGCAATGACACAGCAGCTATCAAAAGGGAAAACAGAAGTATATAGTTTCCTATGGATATTTTAGCGTGAAAAAGTCTGTTCACTTTCTATAATGTTTTTGAAATATAAAAATAGGCAGTTAGAGATAGTATTGCCTACATCTAACTACCTATTTTTGTTATATTACTTTATAGGACTTGTCATACCAACCTCAATGCAGTTACCGCTCTTGAAGAGTTTCTTTGCAGCAGCCTTGAGTGTCTCAACTGTGATGTTGTTTACAGCCTCTTCATAGCCGTCCACGTAGTTCTTATTCTCACGTGTGATGCTCTGGAGCTGTCCCATCCAGTATTCGTTCTTCTTAAGATTCTCTTTGTGGCTTCTGAGGAGATATTCCTTAGCCTTCTGGACTTCCTCTTCTGCAGGACCATTGTTTACGAGGTTATCGATGCCTTTGTAAACGATTTCTGTCATGTGAGCGCGCTTTTCTGGAGCTGTAGGAAGTTGAATCTGTGCAATTCCGATAGCTTCAGGATAGTCTCTAAGTCCCATGCCTACACCAACGCTGTATGCGCCTCCTTCATCCTCACGTACAGTCTGAGTGAAGAGTGTCTGAGTTACGTATTCGAGAGCGTCGAAAGTAACTACAGTATTGAGGTCATCATTAAATGGAGCATTGAAGACGAAAAGAACGATTGCGTTAGGAGTTTCCTGTTCTTTTTCAAAGACATTCTTGATTGTACCCTTGTTGAGTTTGTTGTCAATAGTCTTATACTTTTCAGAACCCTTTAATACTGGAAGAGCACCGATGTACTTGGCGAGTAATGGAGCAACAGTATCAGCATCAATATCACCTACGAAATAGAACTCGAAGTCGTCGCCATCAGCGAAGCGCTCCTTATAGATTTCCATACATCTATCGAAGTTAATCTTGTCGAGATCTGCAGGACGAGTGCGTCGAGCACGAATATTATCGTTGTAGAGAGTCTTTGCGATAGTATCTCTGAAGGCAGTCATAGGATTCAATTCCTGGTTCATCATGATGTCCTTGCTGCGCTTGATGATAGACTTATAAACTTCGTCGTCACGTCTTGGAGAAGTGAATCGGAGATACATGAGCTGAAGCATAGTTTCAAGGTCTTTCTTTACGCAAGAACCAGAAACATATTCAGAACGAGTGTCGATGCCTGCATCACAGTTTGCCTGAATACCTGCAAGTTTCTTGTTGAGTTCTGTTGCGCTGAAATTGCCGATACCACCTTCTGATACTGTCTCTGCATTGCTTACCTGTATGTATTCGTCATCGCTATAGAGTGAGCTACCACCCCAGCTGACAGCTTGCATGCTGATCTGGTTAGGAGCGAAATCAGTCTTCTTAACGTGAATCTTGATTCCGTTCTTAAGAGTGATGAGCTTTGAGCCGAACATCTCATCCTTGATGCTCTTTATCTTGCTTGCCTTTGGAAGTTCTGAGATAAGAGGATCTGTGTTTACTTCCTCCTTGTAAGCTTCAATTTGTTCAGCCTCAACTTCCTTCATGTACTCAAGGATTTTCTCCTTAGTAGGGTATACGATTCCGTCCTTGTCAGGGAACATACCGAGTATAACAAGGTTTGAGTCTGGAATCATCTGAGATACAGCTTGATTGATTGCAGTAATTGGGATGTTAGGAACGATCTGATTCATCATAGTGTACTCCCACTCGATATTGTTCATTGGCTCGTTGTCGAGGTAGTTGCGTACACATTGGTTTACGAAAGATTTACTATTAATCTTATCGCGGCGCTGGTACTCCTTCTCGAGTTGTGAGAGATATTCAGCTTTGTAACGTTCATATTCAGATACAGTGAATCCGAAGCGTGAAGCGCGAAGAATTTCACGATATAGTCCTTTGATAGCCTCTTTGTCACCATTATCCTTGAATACTACAGATCCTGTTACGGCATCTTTTGTCTTTGCTGCAAAGAAATTGTCAAGACCGAGCTGTGCCTGAATAAAAGGAGCGTTTTCCTTCTGGAGAATGTCATATATACGAAGGCTAAACATAGTGCTGACAGCATCCTTAACATATTCGTATAAAAGAAAGTTCACAGTAGATTTCATTTCTCTTTCTATACCATCAGTCTTCCAGAAGAAATTCATGATAGAATACTGCTGTTCTTTATCTTTCTGGATAGAAACGATAGGCTCCTTGTTGTCAGGAACTGGGTAGTATTCGCGTACGGCAGCATTCTCAACAGGCTTGATATCTGCGAATATTGTTTTGATTTTCTCTTCGATAACATTTACGTCAACGTCACCTACGATAACGATAGCCTGGAGATCTGGACGATACCACTTCTTGTAGTAGTCCTTAATTGTCTGATAAGGGAAATTCATTACGATTTCCATTGTACCGATAGGCATACGGTTAGCGTACTTACTGCCTGGGTACATTTCAGGAAGAGCCTTCTCCATCATACGCTGCTGGGCAGAACTTCTCATTCGCCACTCCTCGTTGATGACTCCACGCTCCTTGTCAATCTCCTTGTTATTGAGAGTTAAGTCATGACTCCAGTCATGAAGAATGTAAAGACAAGAATCGATAGCTCCAGCCACCTCAACATTTACGTTATCAATGTTGTAAACAGTCTCGTCGAAAGAAGTGTAAGCGTTGAGGTTTTCTCCGAATTTCACACCAATAGTCTCGAGATACTTCTTGAGCCTGTCATCTTGGAAATTCTTTGTACCATTGAAACACATGTGTTCAAGGAAGTGAGCAAGACCTCTTTGGTTATCATCTTCCTGCATAGATCCTACATTCTGGGCAATGTAGAAGAATGCGCGTTTCTCCGGCCATTCGTTGTGGCGGATGTAATAGGTTAATCCGTTAGGCAGAGTGCCTTTTTTAATTTCAGGATCAGCAGGTATGTTCATATTCTGAGCAGTGGCACCCAAGACGCCATTACAGAACAAGGCTGCTGCAATAATTAGTTTTTTCATTAAGTAAATTTTGTAGTTAAAAAATAGATTAATATTATTTCTCGTCAAGTGCATGCCATGGATAATCTACTGTGTAGTGCAGACCGCGGCTTTCCTTGCGTTCGAGAGCTTGTCGTGTAATTAAGTATCCTACATTTATCATGTTGCGCAGTTCGCATATGTCTCTTGTTGGCTTAACTCGTTTGAAGAGGTGTTCTGTCTCTTCGTAAAGAAGGTCGAGACGTTCCCATGCTCTGTGAAGTCGAAGATCGCTTCTTACGATTCCTACGTAAGTTGACATGATTTGTCCTACTTCCTTTGCGTCCTGTGCAATAAGAACTTTTTCCTCATTAGTCATCGTGCCTTCATCGTTCCATTCAGGAATCTTGTCGTTAAACTTGTAATCATCAATAACTTCAAGGCAATGTTTTGCTGCAGCGTCGGCATAAACAACGGCTTCGATGAGCGAGTTGCTGGCGAGTCGATTACCTCCGTGTAGACCTGTGCAAGAACATTCACCTACAGCATATAGTCGCTTTATAGAGCTTTGTCCGTCGAGGTCTACTTGTATTCCTCCACACATGTAGTGAGCAGATGGAGCTACAGGGATGTATTGCTTTGTTATGTCAATACCTATGGATAGGCACTTGGCATAAATGTTAGGGAAATGTTTCTTCGTTTCCTCTGGGTCTTTGTGAGTGACATCAAGGCAAACGTGGTCGAGAGCGTGAATTTTCATCTCGTTATCAATGGCGCGTGCAACGATGTCGCGTGGCGCAAGGCTAAGACGTTTATCGTATTTTTGCATAAATTCCTCTCCGTTTGGAAGACGAAGTATGCCGCCGTAACCGCGCATAGCTTCTGTGATGAGGTAGGCAGGGTGTGTTTCTTTTGGGTTAAAGAGAACTGTTGGGTGGAACTGAACAAATTCCATGTCCTTAACCTTGCCTTTTGCTCGGTAAACCATAGCTATTCCGTCGCCTGTTGCGATGCTTGGGTTGGAAGTTGTCTGGTAGATGGCACCTGTACCTCCTGTAGCCATGAGAGTGACTTTAGAGAGATAAGTGTCGACTTTTCCTGTTTCTGGGTTGAGAACGTAGGCGCCATAGCATTCGATGTCAGGAGTTCTTCGAGTGACACGTATTCCCAAATGGTGCTGTGTGATAATTTCAACGGCGAAATGGTTTTCAAATACTTCAATATCAGGATTATTGCGAATAGCTTCTATCAGTCCTCGCTGAATCTCTGCACCTGTGTCGTCTGCATGATGAAGAATACGGAATTCTGAATGTCCACCTTCGCGATGAAGGTCGAAAGTACCATCTTTTTTCTTGTCGAAGTTTACTCCCCACTTCACCAAGTCTTTGATACCATCAGGAGCGTTGCGTACCACCTGTTCAACAGCTTCACGATTGTTGATGAAGTCACCAGCAATCATTGTGTCCTCAATATGTTTGTCGAAATTGTCTACAAGGAGGTTTGTGACAGAAGAAATACCACCTTGGGCTTTTGCTGTGTTAGCCTCATCAATAGTTGTTTTACAGATGATGGCGATTTTACCCTTTTTGGCCTTAGCCACTTTAAGAGCATAACACATACCAGCTACGCCTGAGCCGATAATTAAGAAATCGAATTTACGTGTCATTTTGTAAATTTAGTCTTTAAGTCTTTGTGTCTTTAGGGACTCTAATGGTCTATAGAGACATTAAAAACTATACAAATATTCAATATGTTATTGCAAAAGTAATGTAAATGTGTGGAATGAAAAAGAAATTTACATTTTTTTGCAGTCATTCTAGCTTCATCTAGGCGAAAAAGCGAGGAAAGTTGATTTTTTTACTTTGAATATTCATAATAAGTAAAAAATCTTTTTGTCTTAGTCGATATTTCTATTTACCTTCTGAGTTTTTCTATATGT
The DNA here is from genome assembly GCA_024695315.1 of Bacteroidaceae bacterium. Classification (GTDB taxonomy): domain Bacteria; phylum Bacteroidota; class Bacteroidia; order Bacteroidales; family Bacteroidaceae; genus Minthosoma. The sequence goes on along the minus strand of JAILIJ010000086.1, from coordinate 11,554 downwards.
GCTTTATCGTCCAAAACAATTTCTAAGGAAATACGAATGGTTAACGAAGGATTACCGAGGAAAAACATTAAAAAAAATTATGTTAGTTTGGGATAAAATCAATAGACAAAATTTATGATATCCCTACTTTTAAATCGGGTTCAAAAATGCTAAAATATGGATATGAGACTGTAAACTTATACTTTCTTATCATGCGCTTACACTTTAAGAGTTAAACTTTCTTAAATATTTAATTGTCAGAGGTTAAAAACTTGCAAATCTTTGTTAAAAATATTATATTTGTCATTCATCTGACGACAGCGCGTGACGTCCGATTTATTTAAGAGATGGAGAGAGAAATTTCCTACCGAAAATTTGATTTTCATCATAAGAAGAAATTCGTTATTGATACGAAGGAATTACGAAGGTAATACGAACCGTTGTCGAAGGAGGTGGGGTAGAAAAGTACGTTCTCATTGACGTGCTTTTTTTGTTTTTTACGATAAGTAGGTAAAAGTAGGGCTTCCAATAACTCCTTTTTTACTTTCTGTAAGTGACTCTTTACCGAACTTGCGAAACTTTTTTTTTTGCTAAAAGAGAGCAAAATAGCGGTTCTATAGTTAAATTATATTAAAATGATGATTTTCTTTAAATATAATAATAAAATGTCTGTTTTTCATTAGTATATTTGTAGTTGAGAAAGTGTATTAAATAGCATAGAACTATAAAAACTGTAATAACTAATTCGTAATCGTGCAAGGTATAATAATACTGTTGTGTGCGATAAATTACTCTATGAATAATTGTAAATACGTAGTGACTGCACTCCTGTTGTGCATGACAAGTTTGGCTGACGCTCAGCATACGTTTACCGGTACTGCACCTGAAACTGTTCAGGAAACGGCTGTTAAATTGTTGGCTGATGGGCATTACTATGCAGCAAAACTGTCCTTTAATGATTATCTGGACAACGTTACTGGTGATAAGAAATTGGTGAAGGATGCCGAGGCATTGCGTCTTGTTTGCGACTATGCTTTGCGAACATCCGGTACTGCAGATGCGATTGGTGACTGGCTCAACAAGAATCCGTCATCTCCTTATAATGATATTTTGAGAACTCTTCAGGGAAATCTTCTTGTGATGGAAGGTCGTTATGAAGAGGTAGAAGAACTTGAGTACAATCCGTTCCAGTACCCTGTGTCACTCCTTCAGGAAGAGTCAAAACTGTATTGCTCAATACTTTACATACATAGAGGAGAATATGATAAGGCAGAGGAATTGTTGACAGAGATTCAAGATAATGAAACTTATTATGTTGACGCCGACTATTACCTTTCTTACATTAAGTATGTTAAGGGTAATTTCAAGGGAGCATATTCAGGTTTTGCAGGTGCGGCAACAACACCTAAGTACAAGAGTAATGCGTCACTTTATGCAGCTGACTGTTGTGTGCGTGTTGGTAATTCAAGCAAAGCTCTTGAATTTCTCAATAATGTAGATGTGACCGATGAAAATTCTGAAGATTACTATCGTATAAAGGGAGAGACACATTATGGTCTTAAGCAATATGATAAGGCCGTAGCAAGTTTTGGACGTACAAGTAGAGATAATCGTACTGCTCTATACAAGGAGGGTCTTTCGTATATTTTCCTCACAAAATACGATAAGGCGGCAGACATATTGACAAAATGTGCAGGAGCTTACAAGGATGAAATGGCTCAAAGTGCTTTGTTAAATGCCGGAAATTCATTTTTGAAAGTGAAGAAAAAACGTCAGGCTCAAGCTGCTTTCCTTCGTTCTTCTCAGATAGACGTTAATAAATCTATATCTGAGGAAGCGTATTACAACTATGCGCTTACCCTACATGATGGTGCACAGCTCGGTTTTGGAGAGTCTGTCACAGCATTTGAAACGTTTCTTAATAAATATCCTAAGTCAAAGTACAGTTCAATAGTTTCAAGACATCTTACTGAGGTGTATTTCACAACAAAGAACTATTCTTATGCTTTGGGTTCAATCAATAAGATTAAGAATCCAAATAAGGAGATTTTGAATGCAAAGCAACGAGTGCTTTACAATTTGGGAATCCAGTCATTCAACGCTTCCGACTATAAAAATGCTAAGTCATATATGATGAAGTCTATAGATATGGGAAGCCTTGATGATGAGTCATATACAGAGTCTTATTTTATTAAGGCAGAAAGCGAGTTCCGCATGGGCGATTATCCAGCTGCAGCCGAAGACTTTATTAAGTTTACAAATATTGCGCCTACGACAACAAAAAACTATGCCTATGCAAGTTATAGTTTAGGTTATACATATTTTAAACAGAAGGATTATAGCTACGCTTACACTCATTTCTTGAAGTATGTGAATAATCCGGTTCAGGGTGACGATACCGATGTGCAGATTCTTGCTGATGCGTACAATCGTATAGGTGATTGCTATATGAGCCGTAGGGCTTATGCGGAAGCAAACACATACTACCAGAAGGCACTCGATGTTAGTTCTGTAAATGGTGACTACTCACTTTATCAGCAGGCTTACATAGCGGGTCTCCAGGGCAACTATTCTAAGAAGGTTTCTCTGCTTGATAAGATGAGTGAGACTTATGACTCTTCTGTTTATTCTGCAGATGCCTTGTATGAGAAGGGACGTTCTTATGTTCAGACAGGAGATAAGAAAGCTGCATCACAGGCATTTACAAAAATCATAAACGAGTACCCTCAGAGTGCTAATGCACGTAAGGCTTGTAATGAACTTGCTATGATTCAGTATGAGTCAGGCGAAACGGATGCTGCGGCAAATTCTTATTTACGAGTTATCCACGACTATCCAAATACGGCTGAGGCTCAGACAGCTCTCGCAAACCTTAAGGATGTGTATGCTAGTCAAGGTAAGATAGATGAGTATAAGTCGCTTGCTGCTAAGGCTGGTAAGCCACTTACACAGGATGAGTTGGAAACTATGTTGCATGATGCTGCGGTCAAGGCTGTCACAAAGGACGACTATGTTGCTGCTCAGAGCTACTATGCTCAACTTAAGGAACAGACTACATCGGAGTCTTTACGTCTCGAGGCACAAATTGGAGAGGCACGTTCTGCATGGGAGGCTAAGGATTATGCTACTGTTATCAGTACGGCTGGACCTATATTGGCTGACGGAAGTAAGGTGTCTCCAGAGATTCAGGCAGAGATACGTATGAATCGTGCAGAGAGTTATTTTGCACAGAAAGGTGTCAATAAGGCATGTGCAGATCTTGAAGTGCTTATGAAGAATCAGCAGACAGTATATGGAGCACAAGCAACGGTACGTCGTGCTCAATATGATTATGATAAGCAGAAATATGATGATGCAGAAAAGATTCTTCTTAACTTCATCGATTCTGGTACGCCACATACATATTGGCTTGCTCGTGCTTTCGTACTTTTGTCTGATGTATGCTCAAAGCAGGGACGTGATGTTGAGGCACAGCAGTATTTGCTTTCTCTCAAGAGCAATTATACGGAGAACGAAGAGATAAACAAGATGATTGAAGAACGCTTAAAATAGAAGTAGACAGTGGAAAAAATAATAAATCTTTTGATGTCAAATAGAATCTCAAAACTGGGAACTTTGGCTTTGTCTTCAATACTTGCTGTTCCAGCTATGGCACAGATGGACAATACGGTTGAGGTGGAAACGAGCGTTACACCTATTGTCAAGGATGCTAATAAGATTAACGTATTGCCTGAAGTAATAGAGTCACAGGCGAAACATAATGCCGTGAAGTATTCTACTTCCTTGATGCAGACTAAGCAGTATGTATTCACTCCTGTGGATATGATGTCGTCTGAAACGGTTGGAGAAGGTGCTGAGAAGGGCTTCGTTGCTCTTGGTGGTGGAGCAAGTGGTAATCTTGACTTGCGTGGTGCTTATGGCATAAATTTATCTCCCAAGGATGTGTTGGGCATTCATATTACGTTAGGTGGATTTAATGGAAGTGCTGATAATGACGATTTTGGTAAGTATGGAACAGATTATAAGAGCAGATTCTATACAACTCGTGCAGGAGTAGATTATAATAGAAAATATGCTCATGGGTTGTCTGAGTTCTATATAAAGTTAGGACTTGAAAGCCAAGTGTTCAATTACCAATGGCCTTTCTCAAAGGAAACGGATAAGCAGCGTAATAGCATTGGTGGGGTCTCTGTAGGTACAACGGATTATACATCTGAGAGTTTCCGTGTAAATGGTGACTTTGGATTCAACTTCTTCAACCAGAAGTATCTCACTAATATGAATGATAAATATTCTGAGGGCATCATTCATGCTAATGTTGATGGCGGAATATATCTTAATGAGGAAAATAGTTTGAATGTTGGCTTGGGAGTCATACATAGTACATACGGAATGGATGGAGTTAACGGGTATACTCACGGACATTTCCATCCTTACTATAAGTATGATGATTATGACTGGACTCTTAAGTTAGGACTTTTCGTCGGAGCCAATGGAGTAGCGCCTGATGTACGAGTAGATTATAGGGCATCAGAATATGTGAATTTATACGCTCAGGCTGCAGGATATGATGGAGACAATTCTTTGAAGACTTTTAACGCTATAAATCCTTATTGCTTTCTTCCTACAGTCGGATTTAGTAGCGGAGAGTATGATATAGAAACAGAATTTCATCAACTGGATGCAAAATTAGGACTACGATTCCGTAGCGAAAAAGGATGGGCTGGAGATATTAACTTGGGATATGATAAGGTAAAGAACAGAGCGGAACTTACACCTATTTCTGAAAAGAACACAGCAACATACATCCGATTTGTTGATGGTGGACGATTCTATGTAAACTTGGATTTAGCTTATAATTATAATGACGTTTTCAAGTTTAGTATGAAGAACCAGTTTAATGCTTGGAGTGTAGATGAAGATGTTGAAGATATAGTAATAAAGACTCGTCCTGTCATCGATTTCGATTGGAATATGGATTTCCGCCTTACTAAAGGATTCTTTATGGGCGTTGACTGGAAACTGCAGACTTTTATCAAACCAAGTTCTTCCACTGGTGTTAGTTCTGTTGAAAGCTATAAGCGCCCTGCAACTATCGACTTAGGACTTTCTGCACATTATACGTTCTCTCCAATTCCACTTAGCATATATGGAAATGTAGATAACTTGTTTAATGCCAACTATGATCGTTTCTACGGATATCGTGCACTTGGTACAAACTTTATTATTGGTGTAGCTTACACATTCTAAAGTTTTTACCAATAAATTTGGAGAGGAAAAAAAAACTTCATATCTTTGCAGCGGAAAGAGATTGAAAGGGGTTCCGACATCTTGTTGATGTCGGGATTCTTTTTGTTTTCCGATATTATTTAAAACACGAATTATAAATCTTTAAAATAGAAAGGATATAACTATGGCATATATGTCACAGGAGGGCTACAATAAACTTAAGGCCCAAATTAAGGAAATGGAAGAGGTTGACCGTCCTGAGGTCATCCGTCAGATTGCGGAAGCTCGTGAAAAGGGCGACCTTTCTGAAAATGCTGAGTATGATGCTGCTAAGGAAGCTCAGGGAAAACTTGAGACTCGTATCGCAGAACTTAAGGCACAGCTTGCTGACGCTAAGATTCTCGACCCATCAAAGCTTGCTAATGCTGATATAGTACAGATTCTCTCAAAGGTAGAGTTGAAAAATCTTGCTAATGATTCTAAACTTGTTTACACTATTGTAAGTGAGGGAGAAGCTAATTTGAGAGAGAATAAGATTTCTATTAAGACTCCTATTGCTCAGGGACTTCTCGGAAAGAAGGTCGGAGATGTCGCAGAAATTACTATTCCAAGAGGTACTATAAAACTTCAAATTACTAAAATTTCTGTTGACTAATAAATACATTTTATCAAGGAGGATATTTCATGAGTTTGTTCACCAAGATTGCTGAAGGTGAAATTCCTTCATATAAGTGTGCTGAGAACGAGGAGTTCTATGCCTTTTTGGATATCAATCCACTTGTAAAAGGACACACACTTGTTATTCCACGTCGTGAAGTTGATTACATCTTTGACATGGATGATGACGAAATAGGTAGATTTCAGATTTTTGCTAAGAAGGTTGCGGTTGCTATTAAGGCTGCTTTTCCTTGCATAAAAGTTGGACAGGCTGTACTTGGACTTGAAGTTCCACACGCACACATCCATCTTGTACCGATGCAGAGTGAAAAGGATTTGAACTTTGCTAATCCAAAACTTTCTCTTCCTGCTGAAGAAATGCAGCAGATAGCGGATAAGATTTTTGCAGAATTCAAGAAGAATGCCTAATTATTCTGATCCTGATTTCGGAAATATAATTATAACCGTCAACCCCAGAGCACGTAGAGTCATCATGCGCCCTGTAGTTGACGGTTTGCGCGTTACTGTTCCGCCTTATGCTACGAGTGGGGACATAAAAGGGGCTATAGATAAATTTAGACCTCAGCTTATAAATAAGAGGAATGAAGTTCTAAACCGCCATCAAACAACAGATGAGGAGATTAGAGAGCTGAGAAAGCAAGCAAAGACTTTTTTACCACGAAGGGTGGCTGAGTTAGCTTATATGTTTGGCTTTGAATATAAGGACTTGAAAATCCAATCTTCTAAGACAAGATGGGGCTCCTGTTCGGGAACTAATAGCATTAATCTCTCACTTTATTTGATGAGAGTGCCGGAACATCTTATTGATTATGTCATTTTACATGAGTTGTGCCATACGGTTCACCATGATCATTCAGAAGCTTTTTGGCATTTGATGGATGAGGTTACTAATGGACAGGCTAAGGCACTACGGCATGAATTAAGAAAATATAATACGGCATAGATGCAAGATTATTGCATTTCTGTCATTTACTATTTGGTAAGGATAATATAAAAACCCATAAAAGAGATACGGATGTTTACAGAAAAAGAATGCGAAATGCTTAATGCAAAGCTAAAAGGAACTATGATTGAGGCATTAGGTATTAAGTTTTTACCAAGTGATGACGACTTTGCTATGGCGGAGATGCCTATTGGTCCTGCTACACGTCAGTATTTTGGAATTCTTCATGGTGGAGCATCTTTGGCTCTTGCAGAAACGCTTGCTGGTGCGGGGTCTCTCCATCTTATCAATTATGATAATAACAAGAAGGTTTGTGGAGTACAGGTTTCTGGTAATCACATTTCTATGTCTGCTCATGAGGGAAAAGTATATGGAAGGGGTACGGTCATCCATTGTGGACGCACAAGTCATATATGGAATATTGATGTGATAGGAGAGGATGGAAAGTTGTTGTCAACAGAAAGAGTTGAAAATAGAATCTTAGACTAATATATGATTCCTTACTTAAATTTTGGACTTATGCGCCTTCCGTATGTGGATGAGGTATACTTGATAGCACAAACTACAGGTTCGGTGCAGAGGTTTCTTCGATATGATGAACTTGAAAAGTATCATGGCTTTGTTTTGATACCTTTCGAGACTACTATGGAACATCCTGTTTTGATGATTCGTCCAGATGTGTGTTTGAATCTAACCGTTGACCATTTGAAGAATGAGGTAAAACCTTTTCGTGCGGAGGTATATGATGGCGATAAAACAGAATATACGGAAGTCTTTAGCAAGTTTCACGATGCTGTAAATTCTGATTTCTCAAAATTAGTTCTATCTCGCAAGATTGAAGGAACGTATGAGGGAGATGAATTATCTGTCTTTATCAAGGCATGTGAGAAATATCCTAGGGCTATGGTGTATTTGTGTCACACACAAGAAGAGGGAACATGGATAGGTTCTACTCCAGAAATTCTTTTATCAGGAAGTCACTCTCATTATCGTACTGTAGCATTGGCGGGGACTATGCCGTTTGCGGAATACCTTGAATGGTCTGACAAGAACAAGGAAGAGCAAGCTATTGTTGCACGTTATATTCGCAATACTCTTGCTCCATATTTATCAGTCCTTGAGGAGGAAGGACCTTATACTTCTCGTGCAGGACATCTTGCTCATCTGAAGACAGAATTTCACTTTTCACCATTATCTTCTGTAAGTCCTGCCAAGTTTATAGAACTTCTTCATCCAACACCCGCTGTTTGTGGTATGCCAAAGGATGAAGCTAAAAAGTTCATACTAAATACAGAACCATATGACCGCTGCTACTATTCTGGAGTAGTTGGCGTACTAGATACAAAGGGAGAAACTAATCTCTATGTTAATATTCGCTGTGCACATTTTAAGAATGGCAAAGTAACCTTATATGCTGGAGGTGGCATATTACCTGATTCTAATGTGGATAGCGAATGGAATGAGACGGAATCTAAATTGCAGACTATATGTTCAGTACTAAAATAAATATTCAACAGCTTACTTCACTCATGCTTAAGGCAGACATACGTAAGGTTGTTGTCAGTCCTGGAAGCCGTAACGCGGCATTGGTGCATAATTTCAAAGCTGCGTCTATGGAGTGCTATGAGGTAACTGATGAGCGTAGTGCCGGATTTATTGCTCTTGGACTTATTGAGGCTAATGGGGGAAAGCCTGTTGCAGTATGTTGTACTAGTGGGTCTGCTGTTGTTAATCTTGCCCCAGCAGTTGTGGAAGCTTATTATAGACCTCTCCCTCTTTTTGTTATTACAGCTGATAGGCCTGAGATGTGGATTGGGCAGATGGATGGACAGACTATGAAGCAACCTGAAGCCTTTAAGGGATTCATAAATAAGTCTGTTTCCTTACCAGAACCGCGTGATGACGAGGAGCGATGGTATTGTAACAGATTGATAAACGAGGCTCTTATTGTGATGCATAAGACTTTAGGGCCTGTTCATGTTAATGTTCCTATTACAGAACCGATGTTTGATTTCACAGCAACATCACTACCAGAGGAAAGATTAATTAGATTTTGTCGTCAATCAAAAGATTTGAGTTTATCCGAAAAATTCAATTCTATAGTAGAGCATACAGTACGCCCTATGATAGTTATTGGGCAGATGCTTCCAGAGGAACTACAATTGTGTGCTCCATATTTATCATCTTTGGCAAAAAAAGGGTGGTGTATTCTCGCTGAGAATTTATCGAATGTTCATATTTCTGATGAACTAAGAAATAATGTAGTGGAGCATTTTGATGATTTATTATCAGAACATAATCCTCAGACACCAGATTTGTTAATAACGATAGGTGGACATATTGTTTCAAAGCGTCTAAAGAAATACTTTCGTGTTAATAAGCCAGATCAACATATTGAGATCAATATGACTGGCGATATTGCTGATACGTTTCAAAGTCTGACATTTTTAATACAGACTTCTCCAGTTGACTTTCTAATGTTATTGGAAACATATGAATACAAATATGTTTCATCTGATTTCGGAAAAGATTGGAAACGTGATATAGTTTCGGAAAAGATGCCATACCTTGAGACTTTATTCGAGAATCTTTCAGATGAATGGACTATTCAGGTAGCTAATAGTTCCATGGTACGTAAAGTTCAGAAGGTATTTAAGGGAAAGAATCCTATTTATTGCAATAGGGGCATTAATGGCATTGAGGGAAGTGTTTCTGCTGCTGTTGGTTATTGGATAGGTAGCGGAAAACCAACAATACTTCTCACAGGTGATTTGAGTTTCTTTTATGATCAAAATGCTTTATGGAATAATATGGTGAAATCAGAACCCCATTCAACTCCTCTTAGAATTTTGATTATAAATAATTGTGGGGGACAAATTTTTAATGGACTTCCAGGCTTATCTTCCTCTCCATATTTGGAAAAGAGTATTGCTGCTTCTCATATTACTTCTGCAGAGGGAATTGCAAAAGAATGTGGTTGTAAATATTACAAAGCTGATAATTTTGAAGAGTATAAATCATCTTTTTTAGATTTCATAGATGTGAAATGCAAAGATGTTCGTATATTTGACGTCAATACGCACAATTTCTGATGAGCAACATGGAATGAACGTTTACTTTTTTATGATAACTGCTGAAATGAATAGAATATAGAATGACAAGGAAATTATTTTGTTTTTTATTATTGTGTAGCTTTTTTATTTCAACTTATGGTGAGGACTGGAGGGCATCTTTCAGTTCCGTTAAAAAGCATTTTTATGATTCTTTAGAATATAAGGATTTAAGTAGTGATGCGAAAATTTCTATTGAGACACCAGGGATGGCATATCTCAATATTGAGGGGGTAAGTACTATGCCTCAGAATCGAAATGTAAAACGTCTTGGTTATTTGGAGGTTCTGGATGACAATGGACATTATTTCAGAAAACATATTATATTACGAGGACAGGGTAATTATTCAATACGTTTCCCTAAAAAATGCTTCTCCGCGGTATTTTGTGAGACAAACTGGTCTGAAGATAATACTACAGAAATTAGTATTGGTAACTGGGTGGACCAGGATATGTTTCATTTTAAGGCTTTCTATACTGATTTTACGAGAGGTATTGGGGAAATAGGCTATAAACTTTTTGACGATGTTGTAGCTGATCGCGATCCATATTGGGTGCGTGGAGGATATGATAAGGAGAATGATAAAGCTCGTTGTTACCCTGACGGATTCCCATGTGCTGTATATCTCAATGGAAAATTTTATGGTCTATTCGCGTGGCAGTTAAAGAAGAGTCGCAAGAATATGAATATGAAAAAGCGTAAGAGTCAGCATATTCATTTAGATGGTAATTTGCGTAATAGCTACATTTTTCAAGGTAACATAGAATGGACATCTTTTGAGGTTCGTAATCCTGATACTTTATATACGATGAATAATAATGTATATGACGGAGATAGTCCTAAGGAGTTGATGGATGAAAATTCTGTATACTATAATATTCCTACTGATAGTGAAGATTTGAAGGAGATAAAACGTCGTACGGCTCAAACAAAAGCTTCCATAGTTAATATGAGTAACTATTATCAAGAGTTGTTTGATATGGACTCATTAGGAATTTCTGAAGAAGATTTTAGAACGGAGTTTGAGAAGCGTTATGATGTTGAGGGACTTCTCGATTATTATGTTTTTTATAAAATTTGCATGAATGGAGATGGTACCATTAAGAATTGGCAGTGGTTTACTTATGATGGTGCCAGGTGGACTGTTACGCCTTATGACTTAGACCAGATTCTTGGGTTGACTCTATACGGATTCTATTCTCCAGCTATTCATAGCAAATCAATTATTACTCAGGGGCCATTTTTATTCGTAAATAAGTACTACTATGAGGATGAGCGTCAGCGTTATTTTGAATTGCGTGATAAGAAGGTTTTCTCTGAGGAGAATATTCTGAGTCATGTATATGATTGGATAAATCGTGTTGGGGATAAATACTATGAGATGGAAGAGGCACGTTGGCCAGATAGTCCTTGTTATAATGAAGTAGAATGTAATGAAAATTGGGAGTTATATGAAAACTGGGTTGAATATGATAGTATCGCTCCTTATTCTTCAGTTATGACTTATACCGCCGGTGATATTTGTAAGTATGAGGGGCGTATGTGGATTGCTACGAATACGTCAAAGGGAGTTATTCCTGTAAAGAGAAATTCTGCTGTAGATTCAATAGAGCG
>JAILIJ010000058.1 GCA_024695315.1 Bacteroidaceae bacterium | reverse complement strand
AATTGGTTGTTTGTTGTCAATAAACCAGATTCTTCTCTCGTTTGCTATAAGGGTAAGACTATTGCTAGTAATGAACTTTCTCCTTATATCCAACAGGGAAAACATTGCACTTATGCTATCTGAATAGCTTCTTTCCTGTCGAATATAAGGAGAAAGTTCATTACTAGCAATAGTCTTACCCTTATAGCAAACGAGAGAAGAATCTGGTTTATTGACAACAAACAACCAATTTACTCCCCAAAAGATGCCAATATGCGGGTATCCTATAATGCTATCTTCTAAATGATAGTTTTCAATTTTTCTTTGTAAAGAAAGACGTCCATAGTATCTATTTCTACCCGAAGTAGAATCATCTGCCCAAGCATATACTGCAAGCATCAAGGACATAATTATCAATAAAAAATTCTTCATAATTATCTAAAATTAGGTAAAGCAGTTGCATTCGGGAGTACCTTTTGGGGACCATGATCATGTCCATCATTTATATATGGAATATTCATTACGCGAAGAATTAGATTTTCAACCTGGATAGCACTTTCATGTTGTTCATCCTCAGTTTTACCGACTGCAGTAGAGCGCCCATGTCCAAATAGTTCATGTCCTGTAGTGACATTCCTACCATTTGGATGTAATGACGGATTATTAAAAATAACGGTATATGTTCCTTCTGATGTTGGAGTTGTAACGCCACCACCACCTTGATTTTCTAATATAGCACAAGGCAAACCTCCATTTACATTTATTATCATATTAATATCTAACTTACCACCTGAATAACGTGGTGCAAATGCATTTTCTGCGGAGACAGAAACCTTCTTCAACTGGTTGCCTGAGTAGTCCATTTCAAGAATGTCTATATAATCTTCTCCAGATTTCGTATTTGTCGTTCCCATACGTTCCAACAATGTAATGTTGCTGTTTCGGGCAATAAAGTGAAATAACGGACTGAAATGCCGTTTTGACATGATGTGCATCAACTTTTGGCAATAGCAGTTGGACATAGTCCAAAGTCATTCTATTGGCCATAAATAGTAACCTGAGTATCAATTTAGTATTTAAAGCAAAGTGATAGCCACCATAAAGGTTAATTTAAAGCATAGTTTTTCCCATTCAATCCATAAATTGAATCTTTGTCCATGTATAAATCCTTCTTAAAACTATCAAAGAACATCTCTTCTTCTCTACTAACTGGAGTATAATTATAACTTATACTTTTTGACAACAGACGTAAAGTTTGTCCATCTTTAACATATTCCCCATCTACGGAAACGAAATGTTTATGTCCGTCAATTTCAATGTTAATAGAACTGTGAAATTCTTTGAAGAAAGTATTTGTTGTTAAACTATATTCGGACTCGTGTTCACGAAAATGGTAAGATTCAAACGCATCTTTAGCATAATCTGGAACAATCATACACGTAATGAAAAAAATACCAGGACATGTTAGACAATGAATAAACAAACTGGGTATCCAACTTGATTTAAAAACAAAACAATCTAAAACAAATTTGATAATAAATGCAGACAATACTGCCCCAATAAATATATTCACAGTAATGAACAACTCAGTTAAACCATCCCGATAGTTAGTTAATACATAGTATAAACTAACTATCAGTTCAATACATGATACAATAATAAAAACTTTTCTTTTCATGAGCGGTTCATTTAACAATAGTTCGTTAAAATTTTAAGCTTTTGTAGAGACTCATCGTAAAAGCATTGCTTCCTGCCTCATTCAAAAGGGGGTCGAATTCGACCCCTTTGAAGTTGGGGTTATTCAATTTTTCCCAGAGACCCAAATACTCCAGAGTATTCTTCAACCGAAGCCAATTTTTTATTACGTCTTTAGGTTCTATAGGATTTTTTTGTCTAGCAATATCTGTAATACATATATAGTCGATTCCGTCTTTATTCAAGGTTCTGACGACTTGTTCTTTTACTATTAACTTAGCCATGTTTTTCAAGTTAGTTAAAAATTATCTGTATGTAACCATTGTCATACGTTTTATATAATTCGGCGGCAAAGATATAGATTATTTTTGGATTATCAAAACAATCATATATTTTTTTTATTGTTCTCCTGCGCGGAGGGCACCTTGGCTCTCGGCTAAAGCCTCGTCTTCTCGCGAACGATTATCAATCGTGCTTGTTAGCTGCGAGGATCTTTGGCTTGACCCAAAGAGTAGGGAGAGAAAAGTCAAGGCCTTACGTTCTCGTAGCCTACACAATCATGGCCTCGCTCGAAAGAAAGTGAACTCGGCTTCGCCTCGGACAAACTTTCTTTCGTCGCGATTCTCACGATTGTGTGGCCGGCTACTCTCACTATGGCCTCTGCTCCCGCCGAGGCACTGATTGTATAAGGCACGATAACAGTATTCGGCATTTCTCTATATACCGCACACGAAGTCGAAGGCACCCTACCATAACTAATACTTGAATTTAATTTTCCTATCATTCAATATCTTGGAAAGTTCTTCAAATATCTTAGGATCGTACTTCAGTCTTTTCCATCGAAATAGACTAGTCCATTTTGTATCTATTATTAAATAATCCGTTTTACGGTTCTTTAAATAATAATGAATGCCAATAGAGCCAGGAATATAATAACCTCCGAAATCCCAACGTCCTAAATACGGAATCATTTCCACCTCATACACATCGTCCCATAATATGATAGTTCTGCAACTCTTAGGCTCTTTGAAATTAAATCCATATATTTCTTCATGAATTCCTTTTTCATCAATAATAGTAACCTTCCATTTAAATAATAACCTATACAGATAGATTATCCATACAATAAAACACATTACTAATATTAGGACTGCAAACCTACTCGAAAACGGGAAAACTGACCAATAACAACTTGCCACGACTAACGGGAATATTCCGTCAACAATCAACGAGTATTTTCTATAAATAGGAAACTTTACCATATTATTACTTTTGTATTTCTACTTCTATAACTTGCGTTGCTACAGTAGAACCAAGACCAAGTTTCGCATTTGCCTTTTCTGTTCCATCTACAACTAATTTAGCACAACTCATTACTTGCTTTTGGGTATTTAAACTTGAAATCGCATCCTCTTTCATACGTCCAATTGTCTCAACTATCTTTTTATTGGAAGCGTTACCTCCCAAATCTTTTTTAACAAAATCTCTAAGAGCTTTTGACCCTGTAGTTATTTTATTTATCTCACGAATTTCAGTATTTGCGTTGGAAATCCCGCTCTCTAGTGTGGCGTCTCAGCGACTTTTATTTAAAGCTTAGACAGTTTTGGATACAACGAAATCAGCTTGGTTCTTGCATCTTCCGTTGTAAACTGCCACTTGATTTTTGCAACTGCATTGTTTCTGTCTTTTTCCCATGCAG
>JAILIJ010000034.1 GCA_024695315.1 Bacteroidaceae bacterium | reverse complement strand
CTGTGCAAGTTGTGGAACAGTAGATGCTGCTGCCCACGCAGCCATACCTTGTGTCCAAACCAAAGAATTAGCATTTACCTGTCCCTGCATAGCCATCTGTTGTATTTGAGCTATTGAGAAAGGTCCAGTCTGCTGACCATTCACAGCAACAAAATATGTAGGCTGTTGAGGAAGTGGAGGAGGCACAGGTGTTCCTTGCGTAGGCTGCTGTCCCTGCTGCTGATTCTGCTGCATTTGTTGAGCCATCTGCTGAGCCATGGCGAGTCCCATACCCATACCCATGGCACTTGTTGCCGTTCCTGCACCAGGATTGCCTTCTGCCCCACCCTGAGTCATAGAATTGGCAAACTGCATCTGAGTATATGCGTTCATATCACCTGTACCGATGAAAGCCATACTTGCACCTTTATTTATAGCATCCTGAACCTCCTCTGGGAGAGATATATTTTCGACGAGAAATTTTGTAAGTTCAAGACCATAATCTGAAAAACTTGGTCGAAGACCTTCTGTAAGTTCTGAAGAAAATTCCTTGAGGTTGGAAGCTAACTTCACAACTGGTGTCTCGTGTTCGCCTAAATAATCGGAAAATTCTGTAACTGCAAAACTACGTAACATCTCAGATATGCCATCAGTATCGAACTCTCCATTTGTACCTGCCACTTTCTTGATGAACTCTGTAGGGTCCTGCTTAATCTTAAAGTTATAGGATCCAAAAGCTCTCAAATTGACTGCTCTATTAAGTTGGGGATCGGTAACTGTAACAGGACTTGATGTTCCCCATTTCAAATTAAGAAATTCCTTTGTATTGACAAAATACACATCGACCTTAAAAGGAGAGTCAAAACCATATTTCCATCCTTTTATGGTAGTCAAAATCGGAATATTAGCCGTTGTAAGTTCGTGTCGTCCTGGCTGGAAAATATCAGCTATCTGTCCCTGATCAACAAGAACAGCCACTTGACTCTCGCGTACTATCAACTGTGCACCATTCTTAATTTCTGATTGATAACGTGGAAAACGCCATATCATGGTATCTTGCGTATCATCTTTCCACTCGATGATGTCAATTAACTCGCCTTTCAGTTTATCAAATAATCCCATTTCTTATTTATTTTAGGTGTTATTAATTATCTATAAGAAAGAAAGGACATATTCATAGAAAAAAATCTGTCAACTTCCTTTGTCGGCTTCAAAGATAATGAAAAGATACTATTTAATTCAAAAAAAGAATAAAAATCTGAGTATTGAAAATTATTTTTAATCCTAAACCTTAACCATATAACTGTATAACCGCAAAACCTCACAAACATAAAGCCATATAATTGTACAATCGTATAACTGTCTTACAATTTATATGATAAGTCCATTTTTATTGTATATCACGATTGCAAAGTAGAGATTACAGTTCTTCGGAACGATTGTCTCCATTCTGTTAAAATAATGTTAAATTTTGCATACAAAAGAAAAAAAAGCTACAAACTGGCAACAATTTAATAAATTTAGCCATTCATCTGACGACACGTTTCAATCTCAGATTCCAAAGGGGATAGGCTAAAATTTTACAAGTTGAAAATCGATACTTATCAGCAATGGAATTCGAAGGTGATACGAAGGAGATACGAAGCGTTGCCGAAGGAGGTGGGGTGAAAAATTACGCACTTATCTATACCTTCTTTTATATATAATACGATAAGTTAATATCTGATAGAAGAAAAAGATACAAATAACAATATAACCGTACAATCTAAAAACCGTACAACCAAAAATTCATCATTTTTGGGTATTGTAAGAATGTAAGAAACATTATACCTTTGCATCGTAAAACAAAAACAGACCAAAATGTCAGATATTATAAAATATATGTTCATAAAAAATGATGTTAATGCAAGGCGCAGGGTTCAGAATTTGAACGATGCGCTTTTTTTGTGAATATTTATGAATAATATTCACTATTAAAAGACACGTATATATAACATCAATAAAGGAAAGCTAAGATGCAGAAACAAAAGGAAGAAATAAGAAAAAAAATTCTTGATGTGGCACACAAAGAATTTGTCAGCAAGGGCGTTCGACAAACGTCCATCAAGACTATTGCTGAAAAAGCAGGCATCGCAGTAGGTAATGTGTACCGATATTTCCAAAGCAAGGACGACATATACCTTGCTATCTGCCAACCTGTAGTGAGAGAGATGGAAACCTACGCTCATCAGGAGAATAGCCCCTATTATCAAACCCTGGACGTCTTTACATCTATGGAATATCAAGAAGAAATGATAAACAGTTTTCTTAAACTGGTAAAGAAACACAAGACTGAATTTCGTCTTCTTCTATTTGAATCTACTGGCACACCACTCGAAGGATTCTTCGACAGATTCGCAAAAAAACAAGCAGAGATAGGATGGAAATATATCAAAACCATGCAGGAAAAATATCCACAGACCAAGACAGAAATATCGCCATACTTTGTGGAGATAAATTGTATCATTTGGTTTGATGTATTACGCATCATCACCATGAACGATAGTATAACAAAGGAAGACATAAAATTATTAATAAGTAACTACATAAGTTATGGTACTGGAGGATGGAAGATGATCTTTAATGTATAAATAACTTACAGTTATATACTATCTCTTAAATCTCGAAAGCCAAGCAAAATCGCACTCACAGATGCTAATGGAGAGATTTAGAATAGTTATATGTGATACACAATTATGTTCGTGGGAGAAGTGTCATAACAACTGACATATTATAATCTTTATATATGTTTCCAAGACTTCCAAAACAAAATATTATTATATGAAAAGAAAAATTCCACATAAAACATCGTACTTTGATAAGTACGAAATAGAAGGCACACTGCTCAATGAGTAGTGTGCTTTTTTTGTGAACAAAATCGAATTTAGTTCGCTTTTATTAAAGTTTAACACATATAAGAGACGGATAAATTATAGGCTTGTAGTTGGTTTAGCCATACAACATCCATTTATCTTATAACTTATTATTATACGACAATATACAAAACAAAAATCTATAACTTAAAATAACGATGAATAAAATGATTAAAAAACTCGGAGACTATATGGGAAGCAGAAAGACCTTGCTCCCTTGGTCAATCGCAATTTCAGCAGTCAACGGACTACTCACACTTATACCATATATTCTTTTATGGTTAGTGGTACGAACTTTAATAATCTCTGGAGGCGATGTGTCCGACCCAAAAGTAAAGGACTATGCACTTTGGGCCTTCTTAATTTCTATAGTCGACCTAATACTTTATTTCGTTGCACTCATGCTTTCGCATCTGACAGCCTTCCGTATGGAGACTACCATGAGAAAAAAGGCCATGGAAAACGTGATGAAGGCTCCTCTAGGATTCTTTGAGAACAAAAACACAGGAATTATGCGTAAGGTAATCGACGAAAATGCCAGTGAAACTCATACCTTAATAGCACATATCTTACCCGACCTGGCCAGTTCCATCGTTTCGCCATTAGGCGTTATTGCTTTGCTAATAATCGTGGATTGGCAGTTGGGACTTGCCACCCTCATCCCAATCATCATATCCTTTGGAATCATGGTTTACATGATGAATCCTGCAAAGAACCATTTCCAACGTAACTATCTAAATGCTCTCGAAAAAATGAGTTCTGAGGCTGTGGAATATGTACGCGGTATACCTGTAGTAAAGACTTTCCAACAGAGCGTTTTTTCATTCAAACAATTTTATGATAGTATTGTAAGCTATCGTGACCTTGTCATCAAATATACAATCTTCTGGCGTATGCCGATGTCCCTTTACACAGTAGTCATCAATTCTTGCGCCTTTATACTTGTTCCTACAGGAATAATTATGATTGGTCACCAAGGAGATACAGCAACCATCATTTCCGATATGATACTCTACGTACTTATAGCTCCTATAATTGCTGCTAACATAATGAAAATAATGAATCTGGGGCAGAACATATTCCTCACTAGCGAGGCTATAAAAAGAATGGAGAAAATGACAGTTGCAGAGGAACTTTCAGAAAATGATATACCTAAGAAATGTACTCATTTTGACATAAATTTTGAAAATGTTTCCTTCCGTTACGAAGACGCAAAGAATGATGCCATAAGTAATATAAATCTTAATATACCCGAGGGAACTACAATTGCACTTGTGGGAGAATCTGGAAGTGGAAAAACTACCATCGCACGTATGATACCGCGTTTCTGGGATGTATGCGAAGGATGCGTAAAAATAGGAGGTATAGATATTAAGCAGATGGACAAGCATGAACTGATGAAAAATATATCATTTGTTTTTCAAAATACCCGACTATTTAAGACATCCATACTCAATAATGTATGCTATGGCAATCCTAATGCCACACTTGATGAGGTCAACCGTGCCATCAATCTTTCTCAAAGCCGTGAAATAATAGACCGGTTACCTAATGGTCTGAATACGATTATCGGTTCAGAAGGTACCTACCTCTCTGGGGGAGAACAGCAACGTATAGTGTTGGCACGTGCAATACTAAAAAATGCGCCTATAATTGTGCTTGACGAGGCAACTGCATTTGCTGATCCAGAAAATGAACACATTATACGTCAAGCTCTAACACATCTTACAAAAGACAAAACGGTTCTCATGATTGCCCATCGTCTTACTACAGTAAAAGATGTTGATAAAATTGCCGTAATAGAAAAAGGAAAAATTGCAGAACAAGGGACTCATGATGAACTTATGGCAAAAAAGTCTCTCTACTATAACATGTGGAATGAATACCAAAAAGCCATCGACTGGAAAATATGATTCACACAAGTATATGTAGATTTAAGAAAATATTAAAAAAATAAAAAAGAAAAATCATGATAAAGTATTTGAAAAACCGTTTCGCTCTTTCGGTAAAAGGGGCAGAAGACATGCTTCGTGGAATAATCTGTTCCACATTGCTCAATCTTGCACTTATGCTTCCACCAACATTTCTATTTTTCTTCCTTACAGAATATATAGGCAATAACAAGGGTATGGAGAGACATCCATATTGGTGGTATATCGTTATAGCATGTATCCTTTTCTTAATTATGTTTCTTATTGTCAGGATGCAATATAGCAGCACATACGTATCCATATATGATGAGAGTGCCAAGCGACGCATTCGTCTGGCGGAGAAATTACGTAAATTACCTCTATCTTTCTTCGGCGAGCGTAACCTCTCAGATCTTACGTCCACTATCATGGAAGATTGTTCCAGCCTAGAGCAGACTTTCTCTCACGCAGTACCACAATTATTTGCCTCTTTTCTAAGCGTCATAATCATAGCAATAAGTCTTTTCTTTTTTGACTGGAGAATGGCTACTGCACTCTTCTGGGTTGTTCCTCTTGCCATACTAACGCTCCTATTATCTAGGCATAAGCTCAACAAGGAATTTACCACAATGTATGTCGTCAAACGTGGGGTTACAGAACAAGTTCAAGAAGGCCTTGAATGTATTCAAGAAATCAAATCTTATTGTGGCGAGGATGAATATAATAAGAGTTTTCAAATGAGACTCAAAGATTATGAAAAGGAACTTGTTAGACATGAACTAGTGTCGGGAGTGCTCGTCAATCTTTCTGTAGCATTTCTTAAACTCGGAATGCCTTCTGTTATTCTTGTAGGAGCTTGGCTCATGAATATAGGCGAATTGGATATGTTTGTATATTTCGCTTTCCTTATCATCTCCGCAATGGTCTACCTACCCATACAAGAAGTATGTAGCTACCTTGCCATTCTCGCATATCTAGATGTTCGAATCAAAAGAATGAAGGAAATAGAACAAATGCCTACTCAAGAAGGTAGCAAGGAGGAAAAATTAGAATCTTTCAATATAGAAATGAAGAATGTGAATTTCTCTTACGACTCAGGAAAACAAGTATTACATGATGTCTCATTTATAGCTCGCCAAGGCGAAGTAACAGCTCTCGTTGGACCATCAGGAGGCGGAAAAAGCACAACAGCAAAGCTCATAGCTCGTTTTTGGGATGTCAACAGCGGACAAATTCTTATCGGGGGAAAAGATATCTCTAAGATTGATCCTGAAACACTATTGGAAAATTTTGCTATCGTATTTCAGGATGTGGTTCTCTTCAATGCCTCAATAGCTGATAATATACGTATTGGAAAACGTAACGCCACGGACGAAGAGGTCAGAAAAGCTGCTAAAATGGCTCAATGTGATGAGTTTATCACTAGAATGCCACAAGGCTACGATACCATCATAGGAGAAAATGGTGAAACGCTATCTGGAGGTGAACGTCAACGTATCTCCATAGCACGCGCATTATTGAAAGATGCTCCAATAATCCTGCTAGATGAGGCTACAGCAAGTCTGGATGCAGAAAATGAGACAAAAATCCAAGCGGGATTCTCAGAACTGGTACGCAACAAGACAGTAATCATTATAGCACACAGAATGCGAACTGTACTTAATGCCGACCATATTGTAGTTCTGAAAAATGGACAGATTTGCGAAGAAGGTACATCTAACGAACTTATCAATAAAAACGGAGAATTTGCAAAAATGGTAAGACTACAGCAAGAGATACAATAATACGATTATAATATTTATTTAACGTTAATAAACTTTCTATAAAAATTAAATCATAAATCTAAAATATATGGACATAATAAAAATCAACAGCAAATTTAAATGGATGGCAAACTGGATTATCAGCCATAGAAGTGTGGTTATAGGTGTATTTTTTGCCTTTATCGCATTCTCTTTTTTGGGTACGAAACGGATGATTATGAAAACATCATTCGATGACTATTTCGTTAGCGATGACCCAATGCTCATTAAGACAAATGAATTTAAATCTATATTCGGAAATGACTATTACGTTGCCGTACTTGTCAAAAACGAAGACATATTCTCTGCCAAGAGCCTTAAACTTATCCGCGAACTGAGCAATGAACTCAAAGATAGCCTTTCGTATGCAGAGAAAGTGACTTCCCTAACAGACATAGAATTTTCGGTAGGCACAGAAGACGGAATGACAATAGAACAGATCGTCCCCGACGAAATTCCTACCGACCAAGCGTCGCTAGATTTAATAAAAAAGAAAGCATATAGTAAACCTTATCAAGCCAAAAAGCTTGTTTCAAAAGACGGAACTATGACATGGATAATGGTAAAACTAAGACCTTTCCCTGAAGATAGCGTATGGAAAAAGACAAGCGATATTGGACCTGATATGATAACGGGAAAGGAAGCGGGACTTATTGCCCATAAAGAAAAATATGCCGCCCTTTCACCAAGCGTATCAGGAATGCCATACCTGAGTTACGAAAAGGTACAATATATGAAAAGCGAGATGGGTAGAATGATGGGATTTGCATTCATTGTTTCCATAATTGTCATGCTCATCGTCACTCGTTCTCTACGTGGGGTTATAGCTCCCCTACTAACCTCTATCTCTGCACTTATAATCGGATTCGGATGCATTGGGTGGCTAGGACTATATGTTGACATGACTACAGTTATGATTGCTCTAATCCTGACTTTTGCGTGTTCTATAGCATATAATATTCACCTATATAATTTCTTCAAAACACGATTTGTGGAGACTGGTAAGCGCAAAGCTTCTATTATCGAAGCTATGTGCGAAACAGGCTGGGGAGTAACTTTATCCGGACTAACTACGATGGCTGCTATGATGACCTTCCTCGCCATGCATATCGTACCTATGAGGGCTATCGGTATAAATACATCTTTATGCTTGATGGCTGTGCTTTTGACATGCGTATTCATCACACCTGTGGTACTTTCCTTTGGTAAAGACCGTGAACCGTCTCCAAATATGGCAAAAAGTTTCGAGGGATATGTGGGTAAGCACTTTGAACACTTTGGATCTCTTGTACTTGCTAAGCATCGGTCGATAGTTGCTATTGCAATAGCCATTACTTTGCTATGCGGCATAGGACTAATATATGTCGAGCCTGCCTTCGACGTAGAAAAGACTGTTGGACGTAAGGTTCCATACGTAAAATCTTTCCTTGAATTATGTGAGACAGAACTGGGGTCTATGTACGCCTATGACCTGATGATTACGCTTCCGAATGATAACGATGCTAAAAAGCCGGAAAACCTACAAAAACTGGATAGCTTGGCGACTATAGTTGACGGATATAAACTTACCAAACGCCATAATTCTGTAACCGATATAGTAAAGGACATGAATTGCACACTTAATGGCAACGACATGAAATATTATAAGATTCCATCTGACGCCGATATGGTTGCACAATTACTGCTATTATATGAAAATGCAGGAGGAACCGAATCGGAATACTGGATGGACTATGATTACAAAAGATTAAGACTACAAATAGAGTTGAACAGCTACAATTCTAATGAAGTGGAATTAGAGATGGAAGACCTGCAGAGAGAAGCACGCAAACTCTTCCCTGACGCACACGTTTCTACCGTAGGAAACATACCACAATTCACCGTCATGCAACAATATGTAGAGCGTGGGCAGATGTGGTCTATGCTGCTATCTGTACTTGTTATAGGCATTATATTATTCATTATCTTCGGTAGTTGGAAAGTCGCTTTAGTAGGTATGATTCCAAACATAGCACCAGCCATTATTGTTGGTGGAATGATGGGGTGGCTTGACTATCCTCTCGACATGATGACAGCCTCGCTCATTCCTATGGTACTCGGTATTGCCGTAGATGACACTATCCACTTCATCAACCATTCACATGTAGCTTATGACCGCTGCGGCAATTATGAAAAAGCTATCAACATGACATTCCGCACCGAAGGAATGGCCATCGTTATGTCAACGATTATCATTTCAGCCACATTCTCCGGCTTCATAATCTCAGATGCCACACAGATGAGCAACTGGGGCATTCTTGCCGTTGCAGGTATGGTCTCTGCCCTACTAGCAGACCTCTTCCTCACTCCTATTCTCTTCAAATATCTTAACGTATTTGGAGTTGAAAACAGAAAGGAATAATTCAGAATTAAATAATATGAATTATTGGGTCATTAAATACTCAATAACTATAAAAGTAATACAACCGTATAATCTAAAAAAAAAAATGAAAACAAAACATTTCGCATTGCTACTAACAGCCTTAATGGCTGTTTGCAACATTCACGCTGCTGACATTTCTGGTAGAGACATTATGCAGAAAGTTAAGAACCGCGAAGACGGAGACACACGTTACTCAACAATTGAAATGACTCTCATAAAGAAAAGTGGTCAGAAACGCATAAGAAAACTCGAGTCTTGGGCCATGGACATAGATAAAGACACAAAGAAAATCATGTTCTTTACCTACCCTGGTGATGTGAAAGGTACTGGATTCCTCACATGGGACTATGACGACACAAATAAGAATGACGATAAGTGGCTTTATCTTCCTGCTATGAAGAAGACAAGACGTATCAGCGGCAAATCGTCAAAGACGGATTATTTCATGGGAAGCGATTTTACCTATAATGACATGAGTACAAGAAATGTCGATGAGGAAACGCACACTTTCCTGCGTGAAGAAATACTTGACGGACACAAATGTTGGGTCATTAAGTCCGTCCCTAAGGATAAAGACGAGATATATTCAAGTCGCATAACATGGATTAGGCAGGACTGTCTCGTATCTGTTAAGGCCGAGTATTATGATAAACTAAATAAGTTGCACAGACGTTTTACCGCTTCAAACATAAAGATAGTACAAGACATCTGGACTACTGGGGTTATGAATATGGAAAACGTACAGACTGGCCACAAAACTATCATACAGATAGGTAATCCAAAATATAACGTGAAGGTCGAACCTACATTGTTTACTGTTACTAAACTCGAAAAGGGACTGTAATATGAGATTTATATGCTTTTCAGCCTTCTTGCTTGTGTCTGCACTCCAGACACAGGCAAGGACGTATGAGGATTCTTTGGAATTGAACACGACTGAAGTTGACTCATATCCGGAATGGAATGAGAATAATCTCGAATTGGAGGAGTATCTTAAAGTAAGGATTAAAGGATTTCTTGACACATACCACGCGGCAAGAACAGAAGGACAAAACGACTGGATGGCCTCAAGAACACGTGTACGAGGGGAAGTATCACTCGATAAAGGGCCTGCGTCTTTATTCGTATCTCTAAACGCTACTTATAACGGAATCCTAAAAGATAGAACTGGTATAGAACTACGCGAAGCCTATCTGGCATGGACGAGCGGAAGGCTCGACCTACGAGCAGGGCGACAGATTGTGGTATGGGGAGTTGCCGACGCTTTACGTATCACCGACTGTATATCTCCATTTGACTATACCGAATTCCTAGCACAAGATTATGATGACATACGCATGCCTGTAAATATGCTGCGTGCCAGATATTCTTGGAACTCTGTAACTATTGAAGCTCTATGCAGCTCAAGCACGGAATTTTTCATCTTACCAACGGATGAGTCTAATCCTTGGTCGGTAAACCTACCAACCGTTAATATGCCATACGAGGTAGAACTCGAAAATGGGAAACCAGACCATCAACTTAGTAATGCTGAATTGGGTGGACGAATGAGTATTACACTTCCTGGTATTGACTTTTCTCTGTGTGCTCTACATACATGGAACAAGATGCCAGCATTGGCTATGAATTTTTCTGAAGATGGACAAAAACTACTTGTTAATGGGTACTACAAAAGAATGACTGTACTGGGGGCTGATTGCTCCATCCCAGCAGGAGAATTTGTTATTAGGGCTGAGGCTGCATGCAATCTAAATGAGGCCCAGACTGCAGATCTGGGGCAGGAAATAAAGCAAAGAAATACTTACAATGGACTTATTGGCATAGACTGGTATCCTGGAAATGATTGGAATGTAAGTACACAGTACTGCCATAAATATATTGCGGGTAACATAGATGGTATTTCTGCTTTTCGCAACTCTGGACTTGCCACAGCAAGGATTTCTAAGGAATTTATGCAGAACACTCTCAAACTTTCTACCTTCGCATATATCGATGTGACAAATGGGGGAATCTTCAATCGTTTCTCTACGTCTTATTCTCTCAACGACCAAATAGAGTTGACAGTCGGATATGACTTTTTCCATGCAAACTCAGGACAATTCGCCATGTACGATAAAAATTCAGAGGCTTGGATAAAACTTAAATATAGCTTCTAAATTTTACATAAAAGGTTAACGGTATATACATTAAATGGCGTTATAATTTTTGGGCGATAACACTATATAATCATATAGCCTCATCGCCCAAATTATTTATTTTTGTATTTTAATCCTTTTTCTCCAAATATTCCAATAGGTTTATTGTGCCAGCCTCACTCGTAATATTTACAGCAGGAACATGCTCAACCATCCTCGTAGAACCACTTTCTTTATTTACATAAAAATACACGAAAGCACCAGTATAACTTCTAAAAATAACCTGATATGTAGAATCCGTTTCCTCACCCATCTTTACATACATCATAGAAGGATTCTCCTCAGCCACACTCCAATCGTATTCTTTATGACAATAGTTATTTACTCCCTCATAGGCCATATTTCCGTCTATCTTGCTTACGACAGAACTATCGTTAAGGGATACATCTTCTGTGGCATTTAATTCAGAAGATTCAGTTCCTCGCTCATCACTCTTATTTGTTACTGAATCCTGAACCTCTACTTGTGAAACCTCATTATTAGATGAATTGCTCTTATTACATGAACATAATAACAAGGCAATAAATACAGATGAAATGACAATGTATTTCATAAAATAAAATTTAAGTTTTATTATAATTAGTTTTTGTATTGATAAGTTATGCAGATAAATCATGTATACTATAGAAATATAAATAATCCACATACTATCATA
>JAILIJ010000025.1 GCA_024695315.1 Bacteroidaceae bacterium | reverse complement strand
GTAAGCAATTTAGGCGAGAAAGTAACGGAAATGTTATTTCGGGTAGCAACATTTCTATCGTCAATTTTTGCAGGAATCCATTTAGGCATTTTTCTTATCACCTTGATAGCTTCTGTTTCTATAGCTTTTATGCCTTTTCTTATTTCCTCAGCTCTTTTCTTCATGTTGTTTGAATACGTTATTTGCTCCATATAATCTGCGTAAGTTATGTCTTGTGCTACGATTTTTGAAATTTTTGGATGTGTAACTATTCCTTGTTCAGAAATCAGAAAATCAACCGTTACAGTAGCTTCAAGTCTGTATTTTTCCGCGGCGTATGGATATCGGCATCTCTTTATTGCCCATTTTCTTTCATCACCATAAGGAAAAACCGGTTGTACATCTACCTTATCGTAATAAGTTAAGTACTCTCCGTCTTCATTTATTGTCCTTTGGTTATTGTTAAATATTTTGTTGTAGAGTGTGTCATTATCGTAGGCCGCAACATTTAGTATGCTGTCCAATCTGTCCTTTGAGAAACACCATTTCGTCATTCTATATTGTAGTTCCTTCATGATATTTCTGCTATCTTTTCTAATAGCGTTAAAAGGTTCCATGATGTTGGCGGAATCTGTGGTCAGATAGTCTTCTATTGCTTCCTTATCTCTAAAATATTCATAAAGTTTATTGATATAGAATGTGTAAATATTGTTTCTTAAATAAGTTGAGAATCTATTGGTTATCGCGGCCACATTTTCCTCGCTTAGTCCATCGTTGATAAGTTCCTCCTCCGTATCAAAAAGAGACGTAACGGGATTTTTGTCCAATTCATCGAGAGATTTTGCTCGGATATGTTCCCTTGTTTTTAGTTCGAACCATTCCGGTACATTCAATTCGAGATTGATAAGTTTTTCGTTGGCAATACACATGTCCATTATAGCTTCGCTAAAAGTTAAGAAGTCGGTATTCAAGTCGTTAGAAGCAATTATGATGCTTTCCTGACTTTTGGCCATGTCATGTATATTATTGATATAGAATTTTATGTCGTTCTCACTTATCGAACTTATTATATAGTAATAGAATGTTAGCTGTAAATAGTCGTTGACGATCTGTTGGTCGTAGTATGTCCTTGCCATTTCGAAAGCCGCTCTCTCCCTTATCTTTTCCGGTAAAGAAGTAAAGGCATTTTTCACGCTGTCGTATTTTACTAAATAATTGGCGAGAGTTTGTATATTATTGTCCCTTGTCTTGTCATCAAACAGACGTTTATGGCACAGTTCTCTGACTTGCTGGTGTAGAGACGCCTGTGCGTAGGATACGGTCGTTGTAATAAATAGTAGGCATGCGAGAAACATCCTATAAAAAAATGTTATCATAAAGATAAGTTTTTGAGATTTTGAGCAAAGATAGATATTTTTTGTTTATTATTATGAAAAATATCGTATCTTTGCGAGCAATAAATAAATGAATTGATTATGACAAGAAGACTTCCAATTTTTTGTGTAATTGCAGCATGTCTTATGGGTGCTGTATCTTGTGCCGAAGATGAAGAAGAGCAGGATGCTCCTGTATCTGCACCAGATGGTTATGATAACGGGTATGCTTATGTTGATCTTGGGTTGCCATCAGGAAATAAGTGGGCTACTGCAAATATAGATGCTAAGTCAGCAAAGTATTGTGGAACATATTTCGCATGGGGTGAGTTGTATTCTTATTTGGAGTTCGATTATGATAACTATTCCAACTATAGATATAATAAGTTCTCAACTCATGAGAAGGGATATTATGTTTTTGCATCATATAAGCATGCGGATAGATCTTATAATAATCTTCAGAAATATAATTATGACCCAGATTATGGAAAGGTTGATAGTCTGTATGTTTTGGGTATTGAGGATGATGCTGCAGCTCAGAGATGGGGTGGTAATTGGCACATACCAAGTGTGAAGGATTTTGAGGAATTGATGAGTGAGTGTTTGGTAGAGTGGACAAGAAACTACAACAACACATGGATTGCGGGTATTATTGTTTACAAGCCAAAGAATGATGCTGATAGAAATGTGGCTATCGAGGAGGTAGATACTGCAAAACTGGCTGCAAGTTATAATCTTATGGATGCACATATCTTTATCCCATCTGCAGGATACCGTATTGATTCTCTGTTATATATTAGCAACGTGCGTAATGCATACTGGACTAATGAACTTGACTCTGTTACCCCAACAAATGCTAAGACGTTCAGTTTTGAATATGCTGAATATAAAATTGGTGAGGGACCTAGATGTGAAGGATATACTATTCGTCCTGTGACGAAATAAGTAATACATATATTTAGGTGTAAGATCCACTCACAAGACTATAGGTGGGTGGATTTTACTTTCCACTTTAGACTTTTTCCCCATTCAATTAGGAAAATTCCCATTATCAACTTGTCATAAAGAGTCTATCTTTGTGGCATAACAAATAATTATTATAAATACAACCCAAATATTAACGATTATGAAAAAAATTCTACCTATACTTGGAAGTCTGATGATGATGTTATCAGTTTTCTTTTTTACTTCTTGTGAAAGTACAGATACAAGCCGAAGTGTAATATTATCTGGACAATGGAGAGGCAACTTTGGAATGTATTATTCTTATACAACTTCTACAGGACGTCAGTATATATTCAATTCTTACGATACATATATCGTATTCTACCCTGAATATGATTATGCTACATACGGTAGTGGTAAGCAGGTTGACTACTATGACGAGGGTCCTTACGATCGCGAGTATCATTTCTTCTATTGGGAGATGAAAAATGGTAGGTTGTACCTTGATTATCCATACGATAGAAATTTGAATACTGTCATTTGCGAGTATCATTTGAACAATAGACGTTTCTATGGATATTTCGAAAATGCTTCAGAACCATTTACACTTTATAAGTTGTCCGACTATTATGACTGGAATGTATATAGTGGTAATTATGGATATTATTCTAGTGGTAACTGGAGTTATGCTAAGAGCCGTGGAATTGGTAGTGATAGTACAAATGTAGATGATTTTGCTAATGGTGAGATTACTGGTCATGGTAATCGATTCGCTGAAAAAATAGAGGCAGCAAAGTAGTCTTTAGATATAGATAATAAAAAAATCCTCGAAGGGAAATTCCTTCGAGGATTTTTTGTTTTTGGGGCAGCAAACTCCATGTTTTTTATAGGGAAGTTATTCTAGAAAATTAGAAATCCTAGAAATCCTAGAATCCATTAGTTCTCATAGAAAGTTTGACCCTTCCTAGTCCTTATAGAAAGTACTAACCCTTTCAAGTTCTTTTCCCATTCTACAATCCTTCCCTTGTTAGCTCAACGATGCGTGAGAGTTGGTTAGGAATACGGATCTGCTGAGGACACTTAGGCATGCAGGCCTCACAGTCCATACATTGTATTGCCCAGGCCTCCTCCTTGAAGGTCTTCTTGTACCCGTCGATAAAGTTGGAGAGAC
>JAILIJ010000351.1 GCA_024695315.1 Bacteroidaceae bacterium | reverse complement strand
ATCGATGTTGAGGATTTGACTAAACACAAGACTGACAGTGTGCAGATGAATGTGTCTAAGGAGGCTTGTGATATTGTAAATAAATCTAAGGAGGTTGGACATAAAGTATGCGCTGTTGGCGCTACTGTACTTAGAGCCATCGAAACTGCTGTCGGTCCAGGTGGTTTCATCAAAGAATTTGATGGATGGACAAACAAATTCATTTTCCCTCCTTATGATTTCACAGTAGCCGATGCTTTCGTGGTTAATTTCCAGATGCCACTTACAACAATGTTGATGCTTGTTTCTGCATTCGGTGGTTATGATGTAGTCATGGATGCTTACAAGCAGGCTATTGCTGGCGAATATAAATTCGGAACTTACGGAGATGCAATGCTTATTATTGACTAATTATGCATGTTGTATTTTTATCATTAGGAACAAATCTTGGCGACAAGACGAAAAATCTAAATGACGCCATTAATCAAATAGAAAGGCGGGTTGGGTCTGTAAAGGCTAAATCCGCCTTTATTCAAACTGAACCTTGGGGATTCAAAAGCGAAAATACGTTTCTTAATGCGGCCATAAAGGTCGAAACTATTCTATCACCAATTGATTTGCTGATCCAAACCCAGAGAATCGAACGTGATTTAGGAAGAATATCTAAATCTATAAATGGAGAATACCACGACAGAATCATAGATATAGATATTCTTTTATATTTTGAGGATGGAAACATTATTGGTGATGGATTGCATATAGAAAGCCCGGAACTAACGATTCCTCATCCACACATGAATGAACGTGATTTTGTTACAATTCCTTTAAAACAAATTTTATGAAGAAATATACTTTATTATTTATAATGTTTGCTTTGCTTCCATCATTTGCTATGGCTCAAAAGAAACAATTTACACTTGATGACCTCATTCCTGGAGGTGCAACATATAGACAGAATACTTATCCTGATAATAGGTACATCATATGGTGGGGGGAGCATTGCCTTATGCTCGACGTCGACCGTTGTTATATGATTAATAGGGACACTGGTGCTGAAGTTAAGGTTGTATTTTTTCTTGATGGGGTGAATAATGCACTTAAGAAGGCTGGACTGAAAACTATTAATAGTCTACTTTATTGTTCTATGCCTTATGCAGACAAACCTTATATTCTTGTTAAACGTACCGATCGAGAAATGGCGCTACTTGATGGCAAGGATGGTAACGTACTTTGGTCTGCTTCCCTTGAACCAGGCGCCACGAATATTGACCGATTTGATAAGACTTTGGCTTATACTGTGGATCATAATCTTTATGTATTAGATGAAATGGGGAAGACTCATACTATAAGTAAAGATGGATGTCTTGATATTACCTATGGAGAATCCGTTCATCGCGATGAATTCGGTATTTCAAAAGGAACATTCTGGAGTCCTAAAGGTAACTACCTTGCATTCTACCGTATGGATCAGAGTATGGTAAGTTCATATCCTCAGGTTAATATTAATCCTAACATAGATAAATCCCGTTGTGCTCAAGTTGAACCCGATAAATACCCGATGGCAGGTGAAACTTCACATAAGGTAACTGTGGGTATTTTCGATATTAAGAAGGATAAAACTATTTATCTTGATGCTGGAGATCCAACTGATCGTTATTTTACCAATATAGCTTGGTCACCAGACGAGTCAAAGATTTATATGATAGAATTGAACCGTGACCAAAACCACGGTGAATTGGTGGAGTATGATGTAAAGACAGGTGCTCGACTACGTACAGTTTTTGAAGAAAGTAATGCTAAATATTTTGAACCATGCAATCCAATTCAATTTCTCCCTTGGAATTCCGATAAATTCATTTACCTAACCCGTAAAGATGGGTATAATCATATTTATCTATACAATACAAAGGGTAAGATGCTTAAGCAGCTTACAAGCGGAAAATTTGAGGTTATGGATATTCTCGGATTCAACGAGAAAGCTAAAACAATAATTTACACATCAAATGAGATTTCACCAATTCAGAAAAATGTCTTCAAGGTAAATATGAAGGCTAAACGTGAATCTATCGGTAATACTACTGGTTGGCATTCTGCTTCGTTGAGTCCATCTGGAAACGATATCATCGATAATTATTCTTCGCCATTATTTTCAAGGCATGTAGATGTAGTTTCTACTCTTGATGGATGGACTTCCAATATTTTCTCTGCTCCTGATAAATGGGCACAATTTAATGCTCCACAGTTCAAGGTTGGCACAATTAAAGCAGCTGATGGTGTGACAGATTTATATTATAGACTTACATTACCACCTGATTTTGATGCAAAAAAGAAATACCCAGCTGTAATTTATGTCTATGGAGGTCCACATGCACATGTTGTTGATGCTTCGTTTCATTATGGAGCGCGCGGATGGGATGTTTACATGGCTCAGAAGGGCTATGTGATGCTTTCGCTTGACAATCGCGGTAGTGAACACCGTGGATTGGAATTTGAACAGGCTACATTCAGAAATCTTGGTGTTGAAGAAATGAAAGATCAGATGAAGGGCGTTGAATTCTTGAAGAGTCTTCCTTATGTTGATGCTTCACGTCTTGGAGTACACGGCTGGAGTTTCGGTGGGTTCATGACAACAAGTCTTATGACTACGTATCCAGATGTATTTAAGTGTGGAGTAGCAGGCGGTCCTGTAATCGATTGGAAATACTATGAAGTGATGTATGGTGAGCGCTATATGGATACTCCAGAATCTAATCCAGAAGGTTATAAGAATACGTCTCTACTTAATAAGGCAGGCAATCTTAAGGGACGACTTATGATTATTTATGGAGGAAATGACCCAACATGTGTGCCACAGCATACATTATCCTTTATCCGAGCATGTATAGATGCTGGTACTTATCCAGATCTATTTACATACCCAGGAGATGGACATAATATGTTTGGAACTGACAGAGTGCACTTGCATGAGGTTATAACTCGATATTTCGAAGATCACTTGAAATAATATACACTTACAATAAATTTCATTATGCAGAAACTGACAGTTGTAAAGGTGGGAGGTAAGATTGTGGAAGACGAAGCCACACTTACTCAACTATTAAAAGATTTTAGTGCTATAGATGGCGCAAAGGTACTTGTACATGGTGGTGGACGTAGTGCCACAAAGATTGCTGCAAATCTTGGTATTGAAAGTACTATGATAGGCGGACGTCGTGTGACAGATGCCGAAATGCTGCGTGTCGTCAGTATGGTTTATGGTGGACTCGTAAATAAGAATATCGTTGCCCGTCTACAGGCTTGTGGCATTAATGCTTTAGGTCTTACAGGTGCTGATATGAATGTGATACTTTCACACAAACGTCCGCTCAAGAAAGTTACTATGGACGATGGAACCGAACAAATGGTGGATTTTGGCTTTGTAGGCGATGTAGATAAGTGTGACGGTAAAATGCTAGCTACACTCATTTCAGAGGGTGTGGTGCCTGTTATGGCCCCTCTAACACACGATGGAAAGGGTAATTTGCTCAATACAAATGCCGATACAATCGCAGGAGAGACAGCAAAGGCTCTTTCCCCATATTTTGACGTAACACTAATATACAGTTTTGAGCATGCAGGTGTACTTACTGATGCTGAGGATGAGAATAGCGTTATCCCACTTATAACTGCCGATGGATTCGCTCAGTTAAAGGCTGACGGAATTGTAAACGGAGGAATGATTCCTAAGATAGAGAATTCACTCGAAGCTGTTTCTGCAGGTGTCAAGCAAGTAATTATCACCAAGGCTGATGCTATAGACGGTAAGCATGGTACTATTATAAAGTAGGGAAGGTTGCTTTACTTTTTTTGCTATAATGCCTCCTTGGCTGCTTGTTTATAAATACTTAAATATATTTGACATAATAAAATTGGATTTCCAGCATGACATATTACCTCTGAAGGATATTATCTTTCGAACCTCTTTGCGAATCACGATGAATCGCGAGGAGGCAGAGGATGTCGTGCAGGATATTCTTCTGAAATTGTGGCAACAGCGTGAAGACTTGAAAGATGTGAAAAACCTAGAAGCTTTTGCCGTTGCTTCCGCACGTAATCTATCTCTTGACCGAATCGGGAAGGCAGAAAAGAAAAATATATCTCTCGATGAAGAGGCCTATGATAAACCTGACGAATGGCAGTTGTCGGCTCATGAACGTATGGAGCGTGAGGAACGCTTACATCGTGTAAATGAAATGATAAATGCTTTGCCTGAAAAACAGCGAACAGTACTTCAATTACGCGATATTGAGGGGAAGCCTTATAAAGAAATAGCTGAAATTATGAATATCAGCGAGTCTGACGTAAAGGTCAATCTCTTTCGTGCTCGTGAAAACCTTAAGAAAAACGTTAAATAACCCTTAATTGTATTTAAAAGATTATTTTTTTTCTTTTGCACGTCACCTTCAGATGATTTGCTTCGTTATATAGGTGAATCGGTTCTAAAGATATATTGTTTAACCAAAGGACAATATGAGGCAAATGCGCTTGAATGTTGTCTTTATAAAAGAATAAAAATATTATGGATAAAGTATTGATGGTTTTAGGTACGTGTGTAGTTCTTCCAATAGCCGTTGTTTTCATTATTATGTATAAAAGTAAACATGAAACAGATCGTAAAACAGATATTGTTCTTACGGCTTTAGAGAAGAACCCAAATGTAAATGTTGAAAGTATAATGACATCATTTAGCAAGAAAGCGAACTTCGATAAGACAATAAAAGAACGTATAGTTAGCCAACTTCAAAATGGTATTATCATGGGACTCATCGGTTTGGGACTTTTGAGCTATACTTTTTATATGGATTACGTTGGTGGAATGTCAACTGAAATACTGGAAATGTTCTATTTGGGTGGTTTTATAATGCTGGCTATGGGTATTGCATATCTTATATCTTTCTTCATTTCAAAGAAATACTTTGCTAAAGAAATGAACGAAAGTGAAGCGCAGGAGAAAGAAAATGTTGATCAAATAGCTGAGCA
>JAILIJ010000280.1 GCA_024695315.1 Bacteroidaceae bacterium | reverse complement strand
GTAAGCGTTACCTCTCCCTGTCCTATAGAAATAGAAATTACAGAAAGAGCGGACCATGAGAAGTTGTGGTTTTTGTCATAGTAGTCGGCATTAGGAATCATACCTCTTGATTCTGAAGGCATGTCAATACCTAATTTATATCCGAATCCCATGCTTACCATGTAGTCCTTCCATGTTGTCATGGCCTCTTGCACAGTTTTATATTTTCTTCTGTTGCCGAACATGTAATACAGTCCCCAGCAGAAATATCCATTACAGCTGGTAGATATGGCTGGCTCGAGTGTGAGAGGCGAGCTATGAGCGTGACATCCCACTTTTAATGATCCAAATCTAAATCCGTGGCTGCAAGGGTAGGCCGTTTGGTTTGTTATAATTCCTTCTTGTAGAAAAGTTAGAGCCTGTGAAGTCTTGAACGTTGAGCCTGGAGGGTATGTTCCGAGAATTGCTCTGTTCAGCATAGGTTTCATTGGGTCTTTGCTCATCTCAATCATGTGCTTACCCCTTTCTTTTCCCTCGAGTTCACGTGGGTCGTAGGAAGGTGCTGAAACCATGCAAAGCACTTCACCTGTTTTTGGTTCAATGGCGACGATAGCCCCCATCTTATTTTTCATTAACCTTTCTCCAAGAGCCTGAACTTTTATGTCTATGCTTAAAGTCAGATCTTTTCCAGGTACTGGTGCTTTGTCGAGTGCTCCATTTTTATAATGTCCCTGTATTCGTCCGTGAGCGTCACGAAGCAAAACTTGCATACCTTTTTCGCCTCGAAGTTCTTGTTCGTAGGAACGCTCAACTCCTTGCTTGCCTATATAGTCACCAGGAGCGTAGTAGGGATCTTTTTTTATGTCATAAGGTGCAACTTCGGCCACATCGCCAAGTACGTGTGCGCCGTGGGTTGTTGCATATCTTCGTATAGTTCTTTCTCTTACGTAGAAACCGCGGAATCGAAACATTTTTTCCTGGAATCTAGAGAAGTCTTTCATAGCCATCTGTGGAAAAAATAGCTGTTGTGTATAGCTTGAGTATCCAGGGTTCTTGTTTCTGTCTTTTAAGGTCTCCATTCTTGTGATGAATTCCTCCTTACTTATGTTGAGAGAATTACATAAGTCCAAAGTGTCGAGGTCTTCTATTTCTCGTGTCACAACCATAATGTCGTAAGCACTTTGATTGTAGACAAGTACTTTACCATTTCTGTCATATAGTACTCCTCGCGATGGGAAGACTATATTATTGAGGAACGCGTTGTTGTTTGCATTTGTCTTGTAATCTGGATTATCCAGTTGAAGATATGCCAAACGCATGATGTAGGTGACGACAATGACTAAAGCTATGCCGGCAATTACAAATTTTCTGCTTTCAAATTCGTTCCTACTCATTAATTAATATTTTCTATGTGTTGATGTTAGCATATCTACTCCTATAGCCAATCCTGTTGCTAATATTGCGCTTATTAAGGCTGAAATAAGAGTGAGCTGTATGTTAGCAAGCATAAAAGCATCAAGAAAATAATACACGGAGTGCAGAATAATCATTAGTGTGAAAGCGTATGTTGTGTAGTTCCAGAATCCCATGGCCTGAATTGATGGCTTCATGTTTTCTTCTGCATCACGTGGTGAAACTGACTGTAAAAGGTCTGGCTGTATCATGGCTATAAGAGTCATTCCTGAGGCAGCCATTCCAGCAGTATTGCTGAACATGTCAAAAATAAGACCTGTGCAGAATCCCCAAAGTAAAAGACTTATTCTATTTTCATTCCTTCCCATAGCTATTATTACATATCCGATGAGAAGTGGTGAAGCATAGCCTAACAAGTGTATATTGTTACATATTAGCACTTGTACGAGCAATAAGAATATAAGTCTTAATATTTTACTTAATATATTGTAGTTCATCTGCCTTGTTCACTTGTCTATTATATTCTTTTTACTGTAATTGGTTGATGAGAGAGTCGGCTTGGCTTTCTAAGAGCTTTCTTTCTGGTTTTGTATAGTTGGTAATTACACTAACTTCTCTAAGAGTTTCAAATTTTGTGTAAAGTCCAATTTTTAAGAGGTAAGAGAAACCGTCAGACGAGTTTTTCTTATCTATTATGAATCCTATAGGTATTCCTGGAGGGAAAATATCAGAATAGCCATTTGTAAGTACGACTTCTCCTTTTTTTATTTTAGCGTGTCGAGGTACGTCAGTCATGTATGCTATATCGGCGCGTCCCCTTTGCCATTGTAGTGTGCCGAAATGCTGGGTTCCTCGAAGTTTACATGACACTTTTGAATTTGCGTTTATGAGAGGAATGACAATAGAATAGTGTCGTGATGTTAAATAAACGATTCCGACCACTCCATTCGAGCATACAACTCCCATTTCTTCTTTTATACCATCTGCTGTTCCCTTGTTGATGGTAAACAAGTTATTGCTTTTGTGTATTGTACCACCTACTATTTGTGCACTTACAACGTTATACTTAGTAGAAAGTCCACTTATGTGTTTTGTGCTGTCCTTACTTGCTACTTCTAGCTGTTTTTCCAGTTCAGCCACTTTTTGGCGTAGCTGTTCATTTTTAGCTTCGAGTGCTTGATTTTCTGTACCGAGGTTCAGATATGATGTAACGCTGCTAATGAAGGAGTAGGTGTTACCTACAACCCCATTAGCAGTAGTAAAATATACACTTTTTTGGTATCCATTATGATTAAAGAGTATGGCAAGACCGATAAACTCTAATAGTATGAATACGAACCAGTGTTTGTAGTTTAATAGAAAGTCGAGTAGATTTCTCATTTAATATGTTCTATCGCATCAAGAACTGGAAATTGTGTACGTTCTTGAGAGCGATGCCTGTACCTTTTGCAACGCTGTGCAATGGGTCGTCTGCAACATGGAACTTAATCTTTATCTTATCTGTAAGACGCTTGTCGAGTCCTCTTAGGAGTGCTCCGCCACCTGTGAGCCAAATACCGTTTTTCACGATGTCGGCGTATAGTTCTGGTGGAGTTTGTTCAAGAGCAGACAGAACGGCTGTCTCTATCTTGGCAATTGTCTTATCGATACAATGTGCTATTTCCTGATAGCATATTGATATTTCCATAGGAAGAGCCGTGATACGGTTTGGTCCGTGAACGACGAAATCCTCTGGAGCTTCGCTTCCAAGGTCTGTAATAGCAGAACCTACGTTGATTTTGATACGTTCAGCCATACGCTCAGAAACCTTTACGTTGTGCTGTCGGCTCATATATTCTTGGATGTCTGCTGTCAGTTCGTCACCTGCAACGCGTATTGAGTTGTTGCTTACAATACCTCCGAGAGATATGACGGCAATTTCAGTTGATCCACCGCCTATGTCTACGACCATGCAGCCTTCTGGAGCTTCTACGTCGAGTCCACATCCGATGGCAGATGCCATAGGTTCGAAAAGAAGATATACGTCACGTCCGCCAGAGTGCTCTGCTGAGTCACGTACGGCACGGCGCTCAACTTCTGTACTTCCTGAAGGTATACCGATAACCATTCGGAGCTGTGGCTTGAAAAGGTGATGTCCGTTGTTTATCATGCCGATAAGTCCACGCATCATTTTCTCGCAAGCATCGAAGTCTGCAATCACACCATCGCGAAGTGGGCGGCATGTACGAATGTTTTCGTGTGACTTTTCGTACATCATCTTTGCTTTGTTGCCAACCGCAATCATATTGTTTGTCTTGCGGTCTAGAGCAACAACAGATGGTTCGTCTACAACAATTTTACCATTACAAGTGATAATGGTATTTGCTGTACCGAGGTCCATTGCAATATCTTGAGTGAGTGAAAAAAATCCCATTTTATGAGTTATTGTTTTGTAGTAAGTCCTTTTTTTGCTTATTTATCTAAAGCGTAGCGGCTTACTTTGTGAAGTATTCGTGGATGGCAGTATCGTAGTGTGAAGATGTTGCGAAAGCACGCTCTGCGAAATGCTTGCGCTGTGCTTTTGTAGTTTCTGCACCCTGAGCTTTCACAATGTCAAGAAGTGGCTTGTATTCTGCTTTGCTAGGAATAATAACAACATCGTTAAAGTTCTTTGCTGCTGCACGAATAAGTGAAATTCCGCCTATGTCAATCTTTTCGATGATTGTTGGCTCGTCATTTGTGTTTGCTACAGTCTCCTCAAATGGGTAGAGGTCTACGATTACGAGGTCGATTTCTGGAATCTCGTATTTTGCCATTTCCTTCTGATCGCTTTCAAGCTCACGTCTGCCGAGGATTCCTCCGAAAACTTTTGGGTGAAGAGTTTTTACACGTCCACCAAGAATTGATGGATATGTTGTTAGATCTTCAACTTTTTCACACTTGTAGCCTAGACCCTCGATGAATGTCTGTGTGCCACCTGTAGAAAGGAATTTTACTCCGTTTTTGTTAAGCTCTGCGAGTAGTTCGTCAAGACCATCCTTGTGGAAAACTGAGATAAGCGCAGTCTTGATTTTCTTAGTATCTGCCATATTTTTTTTCTTAATAAAGATTTCTAATATTTTCAAAGTGCAAATTTAATTATAAAAAATGAGGTATAAAGAATGTTGTTATAAGAATTTGCTTTATAAACTTATTTTTTTTATTATTTAGGTGTAGTATTGTGTATTTCGGCCTTTTATTGTGGTGTAAAAATGTGAAAATTTATTCATGTGTGTGAGATTTCTATCGACAAATTATTATTCTTTATGGATTTGTGCTATATTTGTATGATAGTTTTTTAATCATATTTTTAATATTGAATTTAATGCTTAGTAAGGATATTTTACAAGAAATAGATTGGACGAAATTTGGAAAGTACATGATGGATGTGCCTTTCGAAGTTATTCGCCGTTCTTTATATACAAGTGATGAGCTTTTTAAGGAGTTTGACTCGTCTAATCCCTCTACTTTCCAAGATTGTTTTGATACTCGTGTGTATAATTACATGATGGAAAAGGGTAAACTCACAAATGACCATCTTGAGTGTTCTGCTCGCTCGATGCACGATTGTACTATGCGCCAATGTTTGCGCGATTTCTTGGGTAAATTTGAACAAAACCATGTAGTTGGAATCATGGGAGGACATGCTATGCTTCGTACAGATGAGGCTTATGCAAAAACGGTTTTTGTAAGTAAGAAGCTTACGGAACTAGGCTACCTGATGATAAGTGGAGGTGGACCAGGTGCTATGGAGGCGACTCATCTCGGAGCTTGGCTTGCTGGTAGGACGGAAGATGAAGTTAAAGAAGCACTTGAAATTGTAGGTAAAGCACCAAGTTTTAAGGATGAGCTTTGGATGTCAACGTCTTTCGAATGTAAATCATGTTTTCCACGTTTAGGAGAATATGAG
>JAILIJ010000255.1 GCA_024695315.1 Bacteroidaceae bacterium | reverse complement strand
AAGTCCTGTAATGGTATGGTCAACCTTACTTTGGTCGAACATCATGCCCTTCCAAAATCGGTAATTTCGAAACATGACAGACGGTTTTATAGGCACCTTATTACCCTGATATGCAACCTGCATTCCGTGTGCATTTAGCGTGTCATCATATTCCCTACGGTAGTTTCCAGAAGAAATGCTGCTACGAATATTCGCACTCATATCTCCAATATAGTATTGATGTCCAGCCTTCTTAGGCATAGCTAAATCCTGTGCAACAAGTAGTTTTACCCTACCAGGAATATACGATGAGTCTGCAAAATATGCTATATAGTCAGGACGATAAAAATAGAACCCATTATTGTGAAATTCATCAACGAGACGATCTTTTTCTGCCTGAAGGTCAGGTACAGAAAACTGATTTCCATACCTTATATAACTTTCATTTTGTGAAGAGCGTATGATGCTATCTTCCAAATGCGGGAAAAGATATTTAATGGTGTCTAAAACGTATGCTCGTCCCAATTTAACATTATACGTTATCTTCTGCTCTCGCGGCTTGATGGAGTCAAGCTGATAACTAACTTTTCCCTGGAAATAACCGTAATTCTGCAGCAGGTTGGTGGTGATTCTGGTACGTGCGACAGGATTGACCGTAGAGATTGTAACCGGCGGAGTTCCAAATGTGTTATACAACCATTTCTTAATACCTGCATGATGATCCTTATCATACGCATTATATACCCAAAGACCTATAGGAAAAGGATGACGAACACTTGAGCTTCCCATAAAAGAGCCGTTGGGTTTGTATGCCAAAGCGGCTTCAACTTCTGTGATGGCAAAACTCTCATCATAAGTATTTTTGCGATCCTCATAGTTAATCTTATTTATACCAGCATAAAGGACTTCCTCATCAGGGAGATTGGAAGTTGTGGAACACGAAGTGAACATGAAGACATAGGATAACGCGAGAATTGCTGCACCCCCTACCAAACGTATTTGACCGGTCCGCATCAACTGTCGTGAGTATCCATACAAGGCATATATCCGTGTGATAATATCTTTTATCTTCATCTTATCTGTTCTCATTTTTACTATCTTCTTTTCTTTGTGAATCAGACTGCTTAGGAGTGTCGGTCTGTCGACCATTGCTAGTAGGCGTCTGCTGCTTCTTGTTTCCAAAGATAAACAATTCACCAATAGAATCGACTTTCTTTCTCAAAACAATACCAGCACCATTCTTATCCAATTCACCTTCTATAAGATTAGAATAATCCTTTTCGTGGAAAATCCTTACATAACGCGAGCCACCATCGTCCAGTCGCCATTCAAGTGATACGTCATCAATATACGCGCCGCTCTCATTCGTTGTAGAACCTCCATCTGAACTTACCTTTCCACCAATAATAATGTTAAGTCGGTCGGAGAAGAAACGCTTAGAGAACTTAAACGAGTAGTCCGTCTTTTTAGATCCATCGTCACGAGTGGTCTGTTCCAATCCCATTTCTACATTGACAGTAGTAGCAAGAGCCCTACCCGCAATCTTGTTTATCTCACTCTGTAGGTAGTTATTCAAGGCATTTGTCGCACTAAAACCTGTAGAATTAGTACTTGACAAATACATGCCTGTAGCTAAGAGTGCCACAGCGAGCTTATTCTTTTCTTCCTTTGACAGACCAGCCAACTCATTCTGAACAGTAATGTCTTCTGGAGCTTCAATGGTAAACTCAAGTCCCATGTTCTCAAGTGTATTGGTAATCTTCAGTCCAGCATCGAATGTAACGCTTCGGCTCGCTCCATCAGCAGAACTAACAACGGCCTTAGTACGCTCCTTTGCAGCTATGAAAAGTGTTGGGTTGAACGGTTCGCCCGTAAACTCCACATAACTTCCATTCTCTATTGTAAATGTCTTTCGAGGTATGACATGAAGGTCATATTTCATCTCTCCCTCATTAACTGTAAGACGTCCCTGCAAAGAGAGTACTCCCTCAGGCGTAAACTTCATAACAATATTACCGCCCCCCTGAATGTTCACATAGCTCTGACGATCGGGTGACAACTCACAGTTGAACTTGGCTCCATCCTCAACATTCAAACTCATCTGCATGTCGACACCAGCAAATGATTTATTAACTGGTACAGCATCTTTATCTGGCGGAACAGAGAAATCCACAAAAGTGACAATATCATCCAAACGATCACCCTGAGAAAGTGTAGCATTGTCCGTCATGATATATGTAACATTTGTAGAACTTAATATGTTAAGAAGTCCACGTACCTTCAGGTCGTTAATTTCTCCCGTAACCTTGGTAAAGAAGTCAGCATAGACATCACCAAAGAGAAGTGACTTTCCTGTACGTTTTGACTCTATAAGTTTGAACTTTCTACCATATACTGCCATGTTGATGTCCATCTTCTCCATGTCAGAGAAATCTACATTTCCTTTTATGGTCAAAGGATTTTCGCCATAACCGAAAAGCTTGAACCTATCAAAGATAA
This sequence comes from Bacteroidaceae bacterium, assembly GCA_024695315.1. Classification (GTDB taxonomy): domain Bacteria; phylum Bacteroidota; class Bacteroidia; order Bacteroidales; family Bacteroidaceae; genus Minthosoma. Next base: position 3,116 of record JAILIJ010000255.1, on the reverse strand, counting down.
GGTTGCTATTCTTAATGCTTATTGTATCGTTGGCCAATCCTAAGTCGACAGAGTACATGTCGCTGCTTACGTGAACGCCAGTAGGTACTATATCACCATTATATACCAGCGCTGAAGTTGGTCCCTTAACAGATAGTACACCAGCAACATTTCCTCTCAAACTTACAAGCCTGTCAGGGATAAATGGATTAAACAATTCGACAGGTATGTCCTGCAGAGTCAACGAAGCATCAAGAGAACCGTCTCCCTCTGCATCGTATAATCCGTTGAGGTAAGCTACATCAACACCCTCCTCTATCTTCTTATCAACGCCACTATATACTACCTGAGCCTGAACATTATGTTTGGTGAGCCCCTCTGGCTTATAGTCGTAGTCCATTTCTATATTGCCAATTCGCATACCCTCATAGACGAAGTCGCCCAATCCAGCCGTTCCTCCCATCCAGAAATTATCATCATTTTCGTTCTGGTTGAACATGACATTAGCATATAAGTATCCTGATATCTTTGGCATAAACGGCAATACGCTCACCAATTCTTGAAGATTGAGGTATTCCACAACGACATCCGCCCACTGTTTATTATAATTATTGAGACCGGCTGTCAGGAGAATGGCACACCTGTCAGACAATGAATGTAACTGTACATCACCATCACAATGTCCATCCTTGAAGAAACAAACGTAATTATTGTCATTTAGATCAAATTCTCGATATGCCAAAATAGGCTTATCAGGATATAGGTTAAAGGTTACGACGGTGTCAGAAACCTCTGGATTATGTCCGTGAGACTTGACTCCTATATCCACACCCTTTCTCATGAACTTATCGAAGAAGGTGAAATGTGTCGTTGACTCCGCCTTAGCAAGATAACCATCTATATAGGCACTAAAGGCTTCAAACATAGGCTGGTCACCACATATAATACCGGCTTTATATGCTATTTGACGACTATTTTGGTAAATATCAACAAAAGCCGTGTCTACACGTATTGTGTCATATCTTAATGAATATAGATGGACATTTCCTGTTACGCCACGCTCAGGTCCCATATCCACATTTGCCTTCACATCGTTGAAATGCACACCATAAGCCCTAAGGATTGTAGACAATGGATTTTTCTTACCCATCTTTGCCCTGAGAAAGACATAAGGGAAGTAAGTCTTCAAGATGTCTATATTCAAATCTTTATCCTTAAACTGCTTATTTGCCTTTACCTGAAGTTTGTCAAACTTGTCAAGCAACTTAAAAAGGTTATATGGTGTATGGAAGTCAAGGCTCAAATCACCTGTAGTAAGGTTAGCGTAAGTTGAATCGACCGTAGTCTCTGCCTTCAAGTCAAAATCCTGGGTGTGCATGCTGTCTTTCTCTAGCACTAGATCCAGTCCGTCGACATGTGCCTCACACATATAGAGATTATCGAGATTACTTGTCAAAGTGAAGTCCCCCTGGGTACGTATTGTCATAGGCACTTCGTACAAGCCCATTCCGTAGAGATCGACAAGTGATAAGTCTATATTTAAGCCTGCATCAATACCTTTTCTCAGCACCATACCAGTGAGATCGAAAGAGGTCTTTAGAACGTCATTATCACAAGTTGCATCAACATCCAACATACCTTCCTTTAGATTCAACTCAGCATTGATAGAACTTAAATCTATCTGTCCAATATGTGCATCAGGAAGAGTCAAAGACATATTCGCCTTTGTCTTTGGTGAAAAGACATCCAAACCACATCCATTAGCTTTCAACTCAGCAGAAAGTTTTACAGGACTTTCCATCTTAACCCAGTCATTTGACTTAAAGTCGTATACTTCGGCATCAGCCAAGTATGACTCGGTTTTCAGATTATAATCAGCAGAAAGTCTAACCCTCGCAGACTTCAACGTAGCTTTTGCGTCTGCTTCTATCTGCGCACCATCTCTTATGCTTGCCGTCCCATCAAGGGTTAGCAAACGATCAGCGAATGCATGGATTCGTCTGACTGTAAGATTTTCCATATTTCCTGCAGCCGACAAATCTATTTCGACAGGTTTAACAGAAAGATTTTGTATCAAAAACTGACGAACATCCTTCAAATCTGCTCCATCCTCCATAAAACGTTCAGCAATCTTGGTTGACACAAGAATGTCACCTTTGCCTATTTGTGCTCTTAGATCTGTACATAACGTTCCGGGAGCAATAGAATCAAAGGTATTCATGTCCATCCTCAGCGAAAAATCAATATTGGAGTCGTCGGTCTTCAAATTTAGATCTGGAACATTCAAAGCCAAACTATCCATGGCAACATGACCACTGACAGCGGCTATACGTATGCCAGACTGTTCCTTACCAACCAAATTCTTGATAGCAAGTGTCAAGTCGCCATTTCCCTTATATTCTATAGAATCAACTTCAGCTCCCAATTCTGTAAAAGAAACCATATTAGCATAGCTGAGGGATGAGCCTTCCAGTCTAACCTTATCAATCTTATATACCTCCTTAGCCAAATCGAGCGAACCATAGACATTAGCCTTTCCTAAATGCGCTTTTATATCCATAGCATCCTCGCCCCTGTCTACTATCCACTTAGAGCTAATAGAATCCCATACTCCTGTATTAAGTTTCAAACTGACATTCTCGGCAGCAATGTCACTCAACTGCACCTTCCAAGTAACAGGTTCGCTCGTTGTCGTGTCTTCAGGAACAGAATCGGCTAACACAATAGCTATATCCGCATCGTCAAGCCAAACCTTTGACAGAACGGCATTCTCGTTTGAGAGATCCGTAAAATGAGAATTGAGCCCCAACTCCCCGACAAAGCCCTTCACAAGACATGCTTCAATGAGGTCGCGAGTATATATCTTCGTATTTCTAAGACACACACCATCTATATCCAACTTGCTTCTGAACAGAGGCATCATCCTTATGCTCACGTCCAGTTTCTCGGCATTGAGTATCGTGTCGCCATCCTGCACAGCCACCATGCCTCCCATGCGGAGGTCAAGCGGGAACTTGAGGCACACATCATCCACAGTCACCTCCATACCCATCTCATCAGACAGGTAACCAGATGCCCAGTTGACTGCCGCCCTCTGTACTGGTGGCAAGTAAATAAGTATTGAGAGGAACACGAAC
>JAILIJ010000243.1 GCA_024695315.1 Bacteroidaceae bacterium | reverse complement strand
TAATAATTGTTAGTTATTAACTAAGTTAAAAGATTTATTATTTAATCAAAAAATTATATTATTATTGTTATAGTAGAAAAACCTAAGAATTCCATATATATACAGGAATTCCTAGGTATAATATCATATTACAAAGTACTAAACTTGTAAATTGTCTTTTGCGTATACTTCTCTCCTGGATTAAGTACTGTAGAAGGGAAGTAAGGACGATTTGGAGAATCAGGGAAATGCTGACACTCAAAACAGATTGAAGAACGACGTGGAGCTGTTGCGCCATGCTGGATAGGGTATCCAGTAGCCCAGTTATCAGTATAAACCTGAACTCCTGGTTCTGTTGTATATGTTTCGAGAATACGTCCTGACTTTGGTTCTGTCAAACGGCAAGCAAGTGTAAGTTCTCCAACTTCCTTCTTGTTACAAACAAAGCAATGGTCATAACCAGCACCGTTCTTTGTCTGCTCATCATCTGCATCAATATCCTGCCCAACAGGTTTTGCCTTACGGAAGTCGAAAGGAGTACCTTCCACCTTACGAATTTCTCCTGTAGGAATAGAAGTTTCATCAATAGGAATATAGAAATCACAATTCATCTCAAGAAGCTGATCTTCGATACCAGGAGTAGGGTTAGCAATACCCTGAAGTGAGAAGAAAGCATGATGAGTCAAATTGATGATAGTCTTCTTATTTGTTGTTGCAAGATACTCTAAGATTAGTTCATTATCATCTGTCCAAGTATATTCAACAGCAATCTTTACCTCACCTGAAAATCCTTCATGTCCATATGGAAGAATAATATTAAGTGTGAGATTCTGTTCGCCTGTCATATATGCATCCCAAACCTGTGCATGAAGACCTGTTGGTCCACCATGCAAAGCATTAGGTCCATTGTTGATTGCCAAACTATATTCCTTACCGTTAAGTTGGAATTTACCTTTACATATACGGTTACCAAAACGTCCGATAAGAGTAGAAAGATAAGGTTCAGGAGAATTTATAACACCATCTATAGTGTCATGTCCCTGAATAACATTTGCTACTTTACCATCTTTGTCTGGTACCATAATTGCTACGATTGCTCCGCCATAATTAGTAACAGCAACTTCATAGCCATTCTTATTCTTAAGTATGTAGAGATCGGTTTTCTTACCATTGATCTCTTTTTTGAAATCTGCGGGATTGAGACCGCATAGGTTTTGTTGAGGTGTGCTCATTATCTTATTATTTAGTTTGTATTTTTCTAGCATTAACGCCTTTGTTATAAGGCCCTGCAATAATTACATTGCAAATAAAATATATTTTTTTTAATTGAGCGAATAAAAACTATATTATTTTGCTTTTTTTATGAAATTATCTTTTGAGTGATTTAATAAATGTCAAGAAATCAGCTACAACAAAACTACTACCTCCTATATATATGAAATCATTATCTGCAGATTTGTCACACGCAGCTAAGTAAGCATCCTTTACATTTGGATATGCCTTTCCCATGAGTCCGTAAGTCGCTGCCAGTTTTTGAATATCATCATAAGGCATCGCTCTTTTCACACTTGCTTGTGTAAAAAAATACTCCGCATCTTTAGGAAGCATTGAAAGTACACCATTAATATCCTTATCATTTACCATACCAAAAACCATGAAAAGTTTACCGCCACATTTGTTCAAATTGCGTCTAACTTCACTCAACTGTTTCACGATATGTTCAAAACACCCAACATTATGACCTGTGTCACATACAGTAATAGGCTTGATTCCAACTTTCTGCCATCTTCCCATTAAGCCTGTATTTTCACATACAGAATTAAAACCATCACGAATATTCTGTTCCGTAATTCTATAATCCAATAAAGGATTCAAATATTTTATGGCACATAAAATGGTATTTGTATTTTTGATTTGATATTCTCCTCCAAGTTCAGAATGAAACAGTCCATAAGTTTTTGTCACATAATCTAAACCACCTATGGCATTATATTCATACGATTCCACTTCCTGCTCCTCTTCTGCAAAATAAATTGGAGAAGACATATCTTTTGCTTTATTACAAAAAACAGGACGAGTTTCCTCAACCACTTCACCTATAACGACAGGAATTTTAGTCTTAATAATGCCTGCTTTTTCACCAGCTATTTTTGCTAGTGTATTACCTAAAAAACTGACGTGATCAAAACTAATATTTGTAATTATAGATATAAGAGGTTTTATAATATTTGTACAATCTAATCTACCTCCAAGACCAACTTCAATAACAGCAATATCAACATTCTGCTCTGCAAAAAACTTAAAAGCCATAGCAGTTGTCAATTCAAAAAAAGAAGGGTGGAGTGGTTCGAAAAATTCGCGATTCTGTTCCACAAAATCTACTACATATTGCTCAGGAATCATCTCTGAATTTACCCGAATCCTTTCTCTAAAATCTATCAAATGTGGTGAGGTAAAAAGCCCAACTTTATAGCCAGCAGCCTGTAATATAGATGCTATAGTATGAGAACAAGAACCTTTTCCGTTTGTTCCAGCCACATGAATAGTCTTAAATTTAGTATGTGGATGATGGAAATACTCATCAAGCATTTCCGTATTATATAGTCCTTCCTTATATGCTTCCTTTCCTACGTTTTGAAACAAAGGAGCACTAGTAAACAAATATTCTGTTGTCTCTTTATAAGTCATAACTAATACACTTTTAAGAGTTAAAATTCAAATAAGAATCTAGCATTTATTTGACGACCTGTTAAATAATTAGGAACAGCATATTGAGTATTTGTTATGTCTGTAACCCAATAGTATGAGTTGACATTATTAATATCCAAAATATTAAAAGCATCAATACCCAACCATATATTCCTAAATGTTTTTGCAAAACCAGTCTTAATTGTCTTATTTTCATTATTAAGAAGCCTATAACTTATGCCAAGGTCGACTCGTCGATATGAAGGCATTCTAAAGACTTGTTTTTCGCGTCCTGTATGTGGAGGGCCAAAAGGTAGACCACCTGCATAATGTCCCTTAACAGTCACTTTCCATTTGTCTGTATTTGGGAAATAATCACTAAAGAACATAGACATATTGAACCTTTGATCCGTTGGACGAGGAACCCAAGTACCATTTATTTTCTCAGATGTTTTCATTATACCACAACTAATCCAGGAATCTGTACCAGGAACAAATTCTCCATATATCTTTAGGTCTAATCCTGTAGCATATCCAGAAGATATATTTCCTCCATAATACACAACACGTACATTATTAATGTTATATGGAATCAAATCTGTTAACGCCTTATAATATGCCTCTGCCGTAAATTTGAAAGGACGGGCACCAATTCTAAATTTATATTCACCGCCCAAAACAAAATGAACAGACTTCTGAGATTTTATTTCCTTGTTCAAAAAAGCTGATGTTGTACCATTTACTGTAGTCGTATCTCTCATTTCCTTATAAAAAGGAGTTTGATAATATACACCAGTGGATAAACGAAAAACAATATTATCATTCTTTTCAGGAATAAATGCAACTGTGGCTCTTGGACTGAACAGAGTTTCACTATTCCAACTCCAATGCGTAAGTCTGGCACCATAGTTAAGTACAACTTCTCCCTCATCATATTTTTTCCTATATGTATCCTGGACATAAAATTCATAATGATTACTTTTCTCCTCATTATTGGAAGATAAATTATATATTAGAGAAAGATAATCAGCATTCCTTGGTAGGGTATAACCTGCAGAATCTCTCATTTCCCATTCATTCATAGATTCTGTAACATGTTCTATCTTCATTAAAGCCCCATATCGCATATCATGTGCCCCAAAACGACTTCGCCCTGTGAGACCAACATTTACCATAGAAGCATTAAGTCTATTTCTTGCATGTTCCAAATACTTACCAATAGCCAAACTACCGTCTTCTTCTCCTTCCTGACTTAACCAATATTCTCCACTTATATCATAAGTTTCACTTTCTGAAGTCTTAAAACCAGAAAAATTAAACGTTAAATCATTATTATTATTGAATCTATGTTTTGTCGAAAAAGATCCAAAATATGTATTAAACTTATCTTGTTCCTTACCATCGAAGTACACCTTAAATTCCTTAACGTCCTCAGAAGTACCAAATTTAGTGGTACGATCAGATGGCGTAAAATTATAGTCATTCATTGATATAACTCCCATAACATCGAAAGTCCAACTCTTGGCAGGACTCCAACTCCAATACGTTTGGTAATCGAAATCACGTGGATCATATTCCCCACTAGTATCCAATGACCCTAAAAGATTTTTTGTTGTTTTATAACGCAAAGCATGAGTCATGCTGAAACGCTCGTTTCCATACCCAACATAGGCGGAAGTACCCAGAAAACTTGCAGATGCGGAACCTTCAAATCCTTTAACTTTCTTATAGTCAATATCCAATACAGATGACATTTTCTCACCATACTTAGCTTCGAATCCACCAGCGGAAAATCCAACTTTTTCTACCATATCAGGATTTATGATTGATAATCCCTCCTGCTGTCCACTTCGAATAAGAAGAGGTCTGTAAACCTCAATTCCATTTATATAAACAGAGTTTTCATCGAAAGAACCACCACGTACATTATATTGTGAGCTAAGTTCATTATGTGTACTCACACCTGCTTGTGTAGCTATTATCTGTTCTATTCCTCCTCCTGATGCATTCCCCATGTGCTTGAAGTCTTTAATATTCACATCAGCCATAGAATTGGTTTGCCTACGAATTTCATTAACTTGTAATTCGCCAAGTTCAAGTCCGATAGGAGAAAGCATAACATTAAGCGTTACTGAATCCTGCGGATTATTCAGTACACGTTTACGTGTTTCATAACCAAGCATGGAAAAAACAACAACCAAAGTATCGGCCGATTCACATGTAAATCTATATCTACCATTCAAATTACAAGTCGTTCCAATAGGCTTACCTTCAATACGAACCTGTGCCAATTCAATAGGAGACCTTTTATTATCCATGACACGGCCTTTGATGATAACACTCTGCGCAAAAGATTTTGCACAGCTCATCATCATCACAACACATAATATGTAAAGTCTATTCATTATTTTTTTCATCATTGGTAATCTGAAGTTCATTATCTTTTTTCTCCTTTTTCTTACGATTTTCTTCTTCCTTTTTTTCCTCTTCAGTTCTAAAACCAAAAAGTTCTTTTAGGGAGCCGAAATCTCGTTGGAAACTTATACCCAACCCTTGAGTATTTAATGTACCCTTAGTGAAATATCTGTCATTTGTCTGATTATACGCTTTCAAGAAAGTATTTCCTGTAGGCCATAATCGCCATAAGAACTCGAAATCACCGATAAAAGTCGAAGTATTAGTTAACGTATTATCACGATATCCAAAATTACCATTTATGAGTAATCTATCATCGAACAATCTACCAGAAAGAATACCTTCAACATCTACATCTTCCCATCCTTTTTCACCGGTAGAGATGCCTGTCCCAAAATTCCAATTACTATTAGTACCAATAATGCTTGAAAGCATCTGATTTATCTGTCCGCTAATAGTCGATGAAACGAACGAATTAACAGCTTGTCCAGACTTATCCTCTCCATTTGCACGAGCAAAGTCATTTGGGTAAAATCTATTTACAGCCAGCAAATAAATGACTTGTGTATTCATTTCCTCCTCTGACGTTATCATACTTCTAACGAGCTGTTTTGTCTCATCATTCATATTTGGTAAGTTAATATCAAACATGAAATCCATATTACTTATTGTTCCAGAAATATCAAGTATACACACCACCTTTGCTTTATTATTCTGATTATAAGAAATAGTTGGAATAAGGTCAGATAAAGGAACATTATGGATTTCATGATTACAGATAAGATGTATTCCTGCATCAAAAGGATTACCGTTGAAAACGACAGCACTTCCTTGTTGAATACTCAAATCACGATACACTATATCATGTAGATAAAGACGATAA
>JAILIJ010000196.1 GCA_024695315.1 Bacteroidaceae bacterium | reverse complement strand
TAAAAATCATGAAATTATTTGGGTTTTATCTCGAATGAAATATCTAAATTTGCGTCGGATTTTTTCAGAATAATTTTATTCAAAAAAAATATGATAGATTTTAATGATAGTGACATGAAATGGAAGGTGGTCAAGTCTGAGAACATAATTCATCGACCTTGGCTTGATGTGTATTGTTCACAGGTGGAATTGCCTGATGGCACAGTACATGACGAGTTTTATAAGTTGCATAATGCGGCTTTCGTTTGTATTGTTGCTGAGACTAAAGACGGTCAAATTATCATGGAACGTCAGTACCGTCATGCGGTTGACGATGTTCTTACGGAAATCCCTGCTGGAGTAGTGGAAGAGGGAGAAGAGCCTCTTGTGGCTGCTAAACGTGAATTGTTGGAGGAAACAGGTTTTGCAGGTGGGGAATGGAAACCGCTACTTGTGGAGTATCCTCAGCCGGGAATACAGGATAATAAGATGTATAGTTTTTATGCTAAGGGTGTAGAGAAAGTTGATGGACAAAAACTAGACAAGACGGAGGATATACATGTGCATCTGATTGAGCAGCACGATGTGTTCCAAATGTTGCTTAATGGTGAGTTTATGTCCGCTCCGACATCTGCTCCTTTATGGAAATATTTTGCTTTATATACTGAGCAGCTCCTTATTAAGGATAATATGGAGAAGTGGAAATCTATGGTTTGGCAGTAGACTAATCTATTGATTCTCGTGTCCGGAATGTTTTTCCACATTAGATGAACTGCATAATAAGTGGACGCTTAGTATGATTTAGAAAATATAAAAATGGGACTTTGACAATTAAACGTCAAAGTCCCATTTTTGCATTCTAATGTTAGAATGACATTGGTCTTGCCTTAGCATCCCAACCTGTTGTAGTAGGTTCGTCACTAATAAGTGGACTGTCGTCTGCTATACCGGCTTTCTTTTGTGCTTCAGAATGCTTCATTCCGTTTGAACCACTGCTGGCAATTAATCCAGTTCTTAGTCTTGTGCTCACCATTGATGGAGCCATGTACTCTTGCTTTTTCATATTTTTTTTTGTAAAATGTAGGTAATATTTCCCATTTTAAGACAACGTCTGTTTACTGAAGGCCATAAAATAGTAATGTACTGTTTTTATTCAGTACCATTTTATTTACGACTACAGTTTTTGTAAGCAAAAGAGATTATAGGTGCATATAATTTGATGTTTATTTACACCATAAGTTAATTGTAAATCTGTTTTATTCTTATTCTTGCTTATCTAACAAACATTTCATCCGCACACAATCTTCTTGATAGGTAATAAATTGTTTTTACTTTCACAGTTCATTTTCCCGATGCAAATGTAGTCATTTTATTGCATACGTACGTAATATCTATTTATAGAATTGCTAGCTTACGTAAAAAAAAATGTGCTGTAATGAAAAAAGTGAAAAAGCATCATACAAAATGATAGCGTATTTTTATTTTCTTACGTATTGTATGTTTTGCATTAGACACTATCTTCTTTTAGGCCTCTTGTTGAATTTCCACTGTAGAGTTGCGATGATGTATCTTCCCAGGTTATTAGTCCATGTTTCGGTTTTGCCCTGAGCATTGATGATATAGTCGATATTTGTTCTTTGTCCCAGTATGTCACTACCGATTAGTTTTCCAATCAGTTGTCCCTTTATAAATGGATAGGTTATTTGTGCATTCCATATTGGACGGTCGATATTCATGGATTCGTCAGCATATCCTCGTCTTGAATACATCTTGATGTCAGAAGTAAGTTGCATCTTCCATGGGAAGGTGTAAGTACAGTCAAATCCGTATGATATGTTGAAGGCGTTGACATTTGGATTATAGAACTCGTCTGTGTCGTACCTGTGTGAGTTAATCCATTTTATCATTCCGCTGGCACGTAGTGTGAGTTTTGATTTCCTGTATTTCACTTCTGGCTCGATAGAGATATTGTGATTCATTACTGTACTTCTTCTGCTTACGTTTTCTGTGTTTACTGATGCTAGATCAACGCAGTGGTATATGTTATAGAATGTACGAAGGTTCCAGTGTAATAATTTGGCAGAGTCAATGGCAGAGCCTACAAGGTAATTGAAGGTTGCTGTCCAGTTTCCGTTGACATTTTCAGGCATATATGTATGCACACCTGTTGATGTGTCATATTTATAGCCTTGCGCAATGGCGTTAGATGTTATGCTAGAGCTAAGTCTAAGGTATGAGTTATAGTCGTGACTTCCTCGCCTCTGATAGAATGTTGTGAATGTATATATGCTGGATTTTTTTAGGTTTGAATTACCTTTTCTAATGGCCAGCGGAAATGTACTATTTGTTACATCGAGAGTGTTATATAGGTCAGGCAAATATTGGCTCATTTCCATTCCTATATAGAAGACTTTTTTCATGTTGTCGACGCCTATTTCATATTCTATTTGTGGCTCGAATGTTATTTCTTTTTTGTGCTTTAAGGTCTTAAGAATTTCACTTTCATAGTCAAGTCGTCTGTTGTTAAGCATTATAGGAATGACGGCGCAGAAACGTTTGTATAAGCTATCTGTGTCTATTGTGTATGTAGTGGTGAGATTTAGATCGTATGTGCGGTTCTTGAGCTCATATCTATAGGTATTGTCCATGTCCAAACACAATAGGAGTGAATCACGGGTAGATGGTAGCATTTGACGCCAGTTTTCCAATGATGTTTCAGAATAGATGCCACCAAGTCGATCGAGTCTATGGTAGTCATACGTCATGTCTGCGTAAGCTTGGTTATAATGGAAATTTGTCTGTATGCTCCAGCCAGTTAACCAGTCGATTGAGTATATGAAGTTTGATTCTACTTCATAGCCATGGTTTGGAGTGTGGTCGTACTGGTTTTGGACTCCATTATTCTCTGCTTTTTTCCAGTATTTATATAGGTTGTAGGAATAGCTGTCATTATTTTGTTTGTCATAATTGCCAGATACATATAACTCGATATGGTCTCCCCAAGGTAGTTTGACGGCAGCATCGCAGTTGAGGAACACGTTAAGAGTTTCAATATTGGTATTAATTCGCATTTTCTTCAAATTTATAGTATCGGCATACGATGTATTATCCTCAAAAGGATTTGAAGCAAATGTGGTGTAATCGTTGTTATTGGATAAAATATTTTTCTTATAGTCTATAGTGAACTTAGAATTCATGTTGAATGGTATGGAAAGTTGCGGCAGTTTTATTTTCAATTTGTTATCTAAATTGAAATCGAAAGCATCTGCATTTGAATCACCATTACTGATTTTGTAGGAACTTCCTGTTGAAAGGAAACTTTCGTTTGAATATTTATTCGCCCTGTGTGTATCTTTCCATTGAATTTTGACACTTATCTCGTCTGTAAATTTATTATCCTTGGCGTTGAGCAATACATTAGTACCCAAACTTCTGCTTGCCATTTGTGTGTTTTCACTATTGCCCATCCAGTCGCCACGGTTACTTACATAGGTGCCATTTTGACTGAGGTTATTTGTGTTACCGAAAAGGGTTATACGAGTATTGTCTGTAAAGCGTAGTCCGAATGCTCGTGCCAGGTATCTGTCGAGCTTTAGGGCTGTCTTGTGGTCTTGTGTGTTTTGTGATGCTGGCCCACCTCCTGCTTCTACATTTCCGAGTGTTCCGATACTATATTCTCTCTTTAGTTGGACATCCATGACGTAATCTTTTTTCTGTACGTCTCGTCCGAGAAATTCACTTAGTTCGGTAGATTTCTCAAAAACCTTTATTTCTTTTACTGTGTAGTATGGGAGGTTATCGAGCATAATTTTGTTTTTGCCCCTAAAGAAGTCCTTTCCGTTAAGCGTTAGGTAATCCACTTTGCGTCCATTGACTTTTATTTCTCCTTGTTCGTTCAGTTCTACTCCGTCCATTTGTTGGAGTAATCCATCAAGCATACTTCCTTCAGGAACATTGAAGGCATCAGCATTATATACTATTGTGTCTCCGCGGTATGCAATACGTACCTTGGTGGCTTTGACAACTACTTCGTTGAGTTCGCCATCCATGTCGGATACTCGTTTATCCTTGCGTTTCATATAATGCCATTTGGCATCAAAAAAGATATTTCTTTTTATGTATTTGAGATTATAGTTGACGTAGCAGTCTTCATAATCTGGATGTTCTGCTTTGATAATAAGATGTTGTGGCACGGCTGGAACTAGTGTTCTGTATGTGGCGTCATAGCCTGCAGAACGCTGAGGGTTACCGTTGACCCTGACGGTGTCAATCACTACGCTGTCTTTCGTCATTATGGTTATTTTCACATTTTCGATTCCGGCTTTAGTGAATGAGTCTCTTACGTGTCCCCATACGGCAACTTTTTGCTCTTTCTTTTCTTTATGTTTTCCCTGGGCATATGCTTCGACTACAACAAGGAGCATAGCCAACAGCATTAGTAGTTTTTTCATCAATAAACGTGGTTATGACGTTGATTTTATTCTCATAAATGCAAATATATATAATATTTTTTTGTTGTAATCATTTTTGACGTTTTTTTCTTAATATATTTCTTTTTTATCGATACAATATATAGAATATAGCATTACTGCAGGATTACAGTAATGCTATATATATATTATGTAGTTAAAAATGCCTGATTTAATATTATGGTAATTGACAGACAGAGGTATACATGTAGGTAATCCTCTTTTTATGTATGCTTATTTCTTTTTCTGTCCTTTGGATATTTGTTAACGACGGTATATTTTTATCTATCAATCATTAAATTTTTTCTTTACATATTCTTCCTTTTCTGTCGTATTTGCTCTTTGGAGGAAATATTCAGCTTCCAGGATCTTGTTCTTTAGCAGAGGTAGTAGGTGCGTATTGTCATTGAGGAAAGAAACGACTTCCTCATGTGCAGCCTTGCATCGATGACCTGCCAATAGGTATTCGCACCAGTTTGCTGGGAAGAATATGTCGCCTGTTCGCTGGATTTCTGGTAGCATTTCGAGTGCTGGACGTATATAGTGTACAGATTGTTCATCACGTAAAGGATGATTGAGGTAATATAGTACAGAGAGAGTCCAAGGCTCGATTCTTCTATTTTCTGCTTTACGAAGAGAATCAAAGAGAGTGTCGCGTGCCTCTGCAGATGGAGATACGGCACGTGATACGTAGTTAAAATTACGTAGACGATCTGGGTCGCTGATGCGTGCTCTTTGAACAGTTATGATGTCATTAGCTTTCTTTGGCATTCTTATGGCAAGTTCGTATGAGAGAGTCATGAAGTCTGTCAAAGAGAGTAGTGGAGTGTTATTATTTGTCCAAATACTATATAGGGAGTCAACAACCTCAGGTGTGCGTGCTGTTTTGATAAGTAGACGCAGAAGTGAGGTGCGAACCTCTGGCATGTGATGAGTGTTAGCTAGTTTCCATACCTTACGATCATAGTCTTTGCCTTCGTTCAATAAGAATCTTATAGGCTCATACATATAGCTGACAAGGGTTGATGCCGTAAGAGGATCATCCATCTTTTTGAGTGAGTTGAGAAGCTCATTCATCCATGTCTCATCATCGAACTTTTTAGCCAAATAGTTCTCTTCTAATGTCATAAGAAGGGCTTGACGATGTGTGCCGTCAGTTTCTACATTCCAATAACGCATAAGTTGTCGGCATTGCTCGGGTGATAGTTCGTAAAATCCATATTCACGTCCTATGCGTTTATCGCGGTATGATGCGGCCATGTAATGCGGATAATTAGCCGTGTCTACCCATTTCTTGCTGAATGCACGAAGGTCTTCTGGGGTCTCATCATCAAGTATGCTGATAAGGTCATCCCATGTAGCATTATCGTACTTATATTTCTCCAGATATTTCCTTATACCTCGTTTGTATGCTTCAGATCCCATGATTTTCACCATCTCACGCATCATCACAGGTGCTTTGTTATAGATGATATTATTGTATATGAGCCCTGCATATCGCATGTTATCCAAAGGTTGTCGGATAGATGTGCGTCCTTCTGTACGGTCTTGCTTAATGGCAGTTGCCGTATATGTCTTGAGCCAGTTGAGGTCATGGTTTAAATATGGAAATTGTGGTGTGGTGATTTCTGCTGCGAAATAGTTCGCGAATACCTCTTTTGTCCATACATCATCAAACCAATTCATTGTTACGGCATCCCCAAACCACATGTGTGATGTCTCATGTGCGATTAGCTCCGTGCGGTTCAATTCCTCATCAGGAGTTGGATTGTCTGGGAGGAATATTCTATTATCATTATAGAAAGTTGCACCTGTATGTTCCATACCTCCATATTGGAAACCTGGTAAAATCACGAAATCATACTTCTTGAATGGATATTTCATTCCTGTAAAGTCTTCTTGCCAGTCGAGAGCAAACTTTACTTGTTCTGCGATTTGTGGTAATTGGGCAACACGTTTTGGATCAGTCTCTCTATAGTAGACTCCAAGGCCATAATCACTGAAATACTGGTATTTGAAATCTCCTGCTGCGAAAGCGAAGAGGTATGTGGATAATGGTTCGGAATTGTCGAAGTTTACAATCTTATATCCTGGTTTATCTTTTTTTATAGTGAAAAGTGAAGTATCATCATTATCACCAAGTTTTTGTGTATTTGATACTGCTTCCCATTTCTCCGGTATCTGAAGAGTGAGCTTGAAATGAGCCTTCATGTTTGGCTGTTCAAAACAAGGAAAGGCTGTACGTGCACGGTCTGGCACAAATAATGTGTACATATAGTCCTCACGTCTATTGAGGGACTGATTGCCGGCTGTAAAAATAATCTTTATACTGTTTTTTCCTTTCTTTGTATGACGTTTTGGGATAATGATATGCTCATTCTGAAATGTCCATTTACATTCGTTCCATGTCTTTGTATCTTCTGCAGATGCAAAGTGTGCCACTTGTACAGAATGTATCTTGTCAATATCTTCGCGGAAGTCAATAATGATATCCTGTCTGGACTTGAGCTCAAAATTTATGATTTCTTCACCTTCTACATTTTGTTTCTTGTTTTCTGGAATGGAGAAGAAAATGCAATAAGAAAGTTCTTTAATAGACTGCTTTCTTTGCTGTGCCAGTTCCCATGACACACCATCTACGAGATATTTACTCTTCTGTGCGAATAGAGAAGAGTTGAGTGTTGATGCGAAAATGATTAATAATATATATAGTTCTTTTTTCATCCTATATAATTTTTGTTATCCGTAATGGAGGTTTTAAAATCTAACGTTTCACAAAGGTAATGTTTTTTATTTTTATTTCATATTTTTATTTAAGGTCTTATTGATTTATGTGCAAAAAAAGTGGTAAAATGTGTAGAATAATTACTCTATTGTAGTGTCGTGTTTGCAAATGACGATCTTATTCCATTTCTCTTAGCTCTTCCTTAGATTTTCTTCGAGAGAAATTTTATCGTCTATATCCATATCTTACGTTATTTATTCGTACCTTTGTACTATGAATTTATTTATAGGTATTAGTTTTTTGTTCTTTATTTTTTTTATCCTTGTGATTTATCTTAGATGTAATAGGTCTAAGATTATTGGTTCTTGGGGAGAAAAGAAAGTCGCTTTTGCTTTGAAGTTTCTAAACGGGAATTATCATGCGTTTAATGATGTGCTTATTTCTACTGGTAATTATACTGCTCAGATAGATCATGTTGTTACTTCTCCGTTTGGAATATTTGTTATCGAGACTAAGCGTTATAAAGGAGATATATACGGAGGAGAGAATAGTGAGAAATGGACCCAGAATATTTTTGGACATAAATATGAGATGACGAATCCTGTTCGTCAGAATATTTGGCATGTACGTGCTTTACAGAATACTATGCCGACTTTTTTATATGGCCAGTACATATCACTTGTTGTTTTTCTAGGAAAGTCACGACTGCATGTTAGTGTGAATAATGACACGAATGTCATACGTTATTGGCAGCTTCTCTTCAGAATATGGTCGTACAAGGAAAGGATACTTACTGAGGAGCAAATCGCAGACTTCGAATTGGCGCTAAAGTCGCGGATGCTTAATTCAAAGTCTTCAAGACGTGCACATGTGAAGCGTGTAAAAGCAGCTTGCAAGATGCGTACAAAGCGTGAAAAGGCTGGTTTATGTCCTCGATGTGGTGGAGAACTTGTGTTGCGTGATGGTAAGTTCGGAAAGTT